>CADCDE010000024.1 GCA_902800065.1 uncultured Ruminococcus sp. | reverse complement strand
GTTTTACACAAAAACGGCAGAGGGAATATAAATATTTCCTCTGCCGTTTTTTAAAAGTGTTCAGAATCTGTTGCAAGCTAAGTATAATATGTCCACCATTTACGGTTCAAATCATTATTCAGCCGGGTTTTCTTTTGCCGGTTAATATTGTCAATACTGCCGAAACAATGAATATCAATAACATTGCCAACGCAAATATATTTGTTGAATCTCCTGTTACCACAGGTTTTATATCTGAACTTTGGGAAACAGAACTTTCGGAGATACTGCTTTCCGGTTTGGATTCTTTGTAAAAAACCTCAAGCGTCATATCCCTCGTAAGCGGAGGTGTGGTGAAATAGCCGTCTTTGATCTGTGCTGTCACATCTTCGCCTCCATACAGTACCTTGTCGATTACCTTTCCTTCATCGGGAATGATATGGAAAGTATGAACAGATCTGCGTTCAAATGCTACCGTGCCGTGCGTATCATTGCCGCCCTCTTCTATCCTTCCGCCGTCACTGATAAATGTAATATTGCAGGTTGACGGAACGGTTGTCGATATGGTTGCACCCTTTTGCTCGGGTGCTTCGGCAAAGGCTGTCATACACGGCACACAAAACAGCAGCACAGCAAGCAGCATTACTGTTATTTTTTTTCATCCGAAAGGGCCACCTCCTTCGGGCTTCGAGTGAAACCTTATAAGCCTGCGTCAACATAAGCGATATTGAATGTTACTGTATCGCTGTAATCTGCGGCTGCGTCCCAATCTGCCTGAGTGATATTGATAGTCAGGTCAACCTTTTCTCCGGCGGTTGTGAAGGTAACTGCATAATCCGCATCTACTGTTTCATCGGCTGTTTTCAGGCTGTAGGGAATTACTGCGGTATTGTCAACTCGGACAGGTTGGCGGTCTGTGTGCGGAGCATGGTTCGCCATCTTTCGCCAGTATTGAATCCCAGCTTGAACACCATTCTTCTGCTCATTCTTGTATCACTTTCATCTATGATAGATTTCAAGGTCGAAGTGACAACATTTGGGATATATTTCCCGTTTTCGTTTGCCGAAAGATAGCCTGTATAAAAAACAACTGCCTTTTCGATGAACTCGCTTTTGCTGATGCAGTTATCCTTTTTGTAATGTTCCTCGACCAGATCAAGCGTGGAATTTTTTATCCAAAGTGCAAACTTGCGTTTGATTTCTTTTTCGCTCATTTTTGCAAAAATCTCCTTTCCATCGGTGCAACCCATAAGATAACCCACTCAAACTTGAAATCTGTTGAAACTGCTGTTAAAAAAATAAAAGAAGCAGAAGAGTCCAATTCTTTGAAAGCTCGCATCTTCCTCGAATCTACGGGTATTTATCATTATCCACTCTTCTGCTATCTTTGTGATAAAGAATTTGATGTATCCATCATCAATCCTATCATCACTAATAATAGCACGAATTTAAACATTCGTAAAGTACATAATGATAAATTTGATTCAAAAAAACTCGCTTTGATTGCTTTAAAACCTGATTTAAAAACCTCTGTCATGCCGTCTGATTTTGTCCTGAATATCAGAAATCTTGTAAGGGAGTACTATCGTTTTACCGATCAGCGTTCTGCTTATGTCAACAAGCTGACGGCTCTTTTGAAAGTTTCTTTTCCCGAATATCTCGACATTTTTTCTAAAATAACCGTGAACACTTCTCTTGCACTTTTGGATAAATATCCTTCGCCTGATGCGGTTCTCAATGCCAAAAAATCAAGTATTACGGGACTTATCAGAAAAACTGCGAGATTTGGCACTGCTTATGCGGAAGAAAAATATGAAATGCTCATATCTGCTGCCAAAAAAGCAAAATCCTTCGGACATTCTTGCCAAGTGATACCGAACTTATCAGACTTTATATTTCAATGATCAGAACTTTTGACAGTGCTGCAGAGCAGCTTATCCGTTCTGTAAAAAGAATTGTGGAAAGTTATTCCGATGAATTGTTTTGCAAACAGATAAGACTGCTTGAAACTATCAAAGGCTGCGGCTTTCTTTCTGCTGTTACACTGATGTGCGAGATCGGCAATTTCTGCGTATTTTCGGCTCCTAAAAAGCTTTATGCCTATTTGGGACTTGATCCTTCTGTTAAACAGTCCGGTAAATTCAACGGCACTAATGTCAAACTTTCCAAAAGAGGTTCATGGCTTGCCAGAAGAGTCCTTCACATGATGACAGTCAACAGTATCGGATTGACAAAAGGCGGTAAATCCAAAAATCCCCATTACTCAAAAACAAATGAGTAATGGAGATTGTAATTTGTACGTATACGCTGGATAATTAGTGCTGACAGCATTTTTCGGTATAAGGAGTATAATTATACCCCTTGAAGAAAACTATCGAAAATGGGGCTTATTTTGAAAGATACAATATTAAGGAGTGAGTTTATGAAAGCTGTAATTTATGCCAGATACTCATGCGACAGGCAGAACGAACAGAGCATAGAGGGACAACTGCGTGAATGCTATGAGTATGCTGAAAAGCATGATATAACCATTGTGAAAGAGTATATCGACAGGGCATTGAGCAGACGTTCTGCCGAACACCGAACAGCCTTTCAGCAGATGATAAAAGACAGTGACAAAAAAGGCTTTGATTTTGTTATCGTCTACAAAATAGACCGTTTTGCCCGTAACCGTTACGACAGTGCTATGTACAAAGCGAAGCTGAAACGCAACAATGTAAAAGTGCTGTATGCAAAGGAGAGTATTCCGGAAGGTCCCGAAGACATTATCCTTGAAAGTCTGCTCGAAGGTATGGCAGAATACTATTCCGCTGAGCTGTCGCAAAAAATAAAACATGGTATGCACGAAACAGCTCTCAAGCATAAGTCAACAGGCGGATGCCGTCCGTTTGGCTATCAGGTCACGAAAGATGGTTATTTTATCGTTGATGAAACCGAAGCAGAGATTGTACAAAAGATATTCAATGATTACGCAGACGGAAAGCCTGTCAAGGAAATAGCTGATGAATTGAACAGCATGGGTATAAAAAATGCTCGTGGAGGCACTTGGAATAAAGGAAGTTTTCACCGAATGTTCAACAGTGTGCGATATACCGGAGTATATAAATGAAAAGACTATGAGCAAATAGACTCTGTCCCTCGTATTGTTTCAGATGAATTATGGCAAAGGGTTCAGGAACAGATAAAAAAACACACCCACACTCCTGCGGCAGGACGTAAAACGGAATTTCTTTTGACGGGTAAAGCCTATTGTGGTAAGTGCGGTGCAGGACTTCGAGGTGACGGTGGTACAAGCAAAACAGGTGAAACGCATTATTATTATGCCTGTTCATCACGAAAAAGATATAAAAACTGTGATTTGAAGAATGTCAAAAAGAAATGGCTTGAAAGTATGGTTGTTGATGTCACAGCCAAAAACATTCTTCAAGATGATGTAATAGACATTATCGCCACCCGCTGTGAAAAGCTTTCCATTGCAGAACATGATAATCAGGCTCAAAGAAATATACTGACATCTCAGCTTGCAAGTGTCAATAAATCGCTGTCGAATATCATTAAAGCCATTGAAGAAGGAATTATCACTTCAACGACAAAACAACGTCTGAATGAGCTTGAAGAACAGAAGGCTCAGCTTGAATCTGAGATGACGGAGCAGATTGTACAGCCGACACTTTCAAAGAAACAAATAGCATATATGCTGACACAGTTCAAGGCTGATGAAGCTGCAGAGCTTACTGAAGAATACAGAAAAGATTTGATTGAATGTTTTGTAAATTCGGTGTATGTATTTGGTGACAAGCTGATAATCACTTATAATTTACTGCAAAAAGAAAAAGCCGAGCTATTCAGCATTGAATATGCTTTGAATAGTTCGGCTTTGATATTAAGTGGTGGAGGCGAGGGGAATTGAACCCCTGTCCAAAAAGCACTTACAACGGTTTTCTACGAGCGTAGCCTATGATTTGGGATTCCCCCCACACAACGCCCACAGGCAGGCTTTGTGCTTCGGTAGCCTTTAAGCCGTGACAGAGAGCAAGGCTCATCTCCGTTCACGTTCACCACTAATCGACGCCTCTCAAAAGCCGTGGTACTCTTATGAGAAACGCTCGCTAATTAAGCAGCGAGGGCAACAGTATTATTGTTGTCGTTTAATTTTAAAAATCTGCGGATTTTATAGCGGTTCTGCAGTGCCGCTGCCCGCTTGCCGAGGCTCACACTCCCTGTCGAAACCTTTACGCCCCCATATATACAATTAGCAATTAGCAATGTGCAATTATCATTGCTGGCTATTTTTTGGGTTTTCGTAATTGCCGCAAGAATTTTTATAAGTTCTTTACAGTCTGAATATATACTTTCAAAAGCCTTTGTCTCTATATATCCGCTTTCATGCAGTAATTCAAGCCAATACTCTGTTTCATTTGCCTCTTTGTAAGATATATACATTTTGGCGTAAAAATCCGATTTGGTTTGTGCATTTACTGCTTCCTTTGCATTGGCGCCGATACTTGTACCGCTTCGCAAGATTTGTTTTGACAAAATATATTCTTTCTTATTTTCACAAAGATATTTATAAAGATTTATTATTCTCAATGCAAATGCCTTACTCTTATCCAATATCACATTGTTTTCCATAAAATTCTCCGTAACCAACAATTGCAAATTGCTAATTGCTAATTGCTAATTTATTTTTCATGGCACGGTCAATGTCACGCTTGGCATCACGTTTTGCCATATCATCACGCTTGTCATAGAGCTTTTTACCCTTGCACAAGCCGAGCTGGAGCTTTACTTTTGAGCCTTTGAAATAGAGTGACAACGGGATAAGAGAATATCCCTCCTGTTTGACAGTTCCGTAAAGACGCATTATCTCACGCTTGTGCATGAGTAACTTTCTTACACGCATGGGGTCTTTATTGAATATATTTCCCTGTTCATAGGGACTTATATGCATACCTTTGACGAATATCTCGCCGTCTTCGATAGTACACCATGCATCCTTGAGATTAACTCGTCCCTGACGTATGGATTTTACCTCTGTTCCGAAAAGCTCTATGCCTGTTTCAAAGCTTTCCATGACAAAATACTCATGGTAAGCTTTTTTATTCTGTGCGATAGTCTTAAAATTTTCTTTTGCCATGTACTCACCCCTTTTCAATGAGCAATGAGCAGTTAGCAATGTGCAATGATTGCTAACCGCAACTGCATTTTATTTTTCAAGTTTGTTTCAGCAATCAGCCTGCAAAACGCACAAATAATTGCACATTGCACATTGCTAATTGCTAATTTATATGTTGCTTCTTCCGCTTATGGCACGGGAAAGTGTCACTTCATCCGCATATTCAAGGTCAGCACCTATAGGAAGACCATATGCCAAACGTGTGACCTTTATCCCCAACGGCTTTATCAGCTTTGAAAGATACATTGCTGTAGCCTCACCCTCTACTGTAGCGTTAGTTGCCATGATGACTTCTTTTACAGTATCATCGGTAAGCCTCGCAAGAAGCTCCTTTATACACAGTTTATCGGGCGTGATACCGTTGAGAGGTGACAAAACACCATTCAAAACATGATAGGAGGCATGAAATTCCCTTGTTTTTTCAAGGGCGATTACATCCCTGAAATCCTCCACAACACATATGATGGACTTGTCACGGCTATCGTCACTGCACACTGAGCATATTTCTGTATCTGTGAGATTACAGCATATACTGCACCGGCGTATATTTTTATGGGCATCCACCACAGCCTTTGAAAAGCCCTGTGCCTGCTCCTCTGACATTGAAAGAACATAATATGCAAGTCTTGAAGCAGTCTTATGACCTATACTTGGAAACTGCTCAAACTGTTCTATCAGTACCTCGAGCGGTGCTACTCGGTATTCCCCCATAATCAGAACAATCCGGGTACATTAAGACCGCCTGATATCTTATCCATTGTTTCAGTCTTTTCTTCACGAGCCTTTCTTATTGCCTCGTTGACTGCTGCTGTTATCATATCGGAAAGCATCTCAACATCCTCCGGATCAACGACCTCTTTCTTGATATCGAGACTCTTTATTTCAAACTTTCCTGTAACAACTGCTGTAACTGCACCGCCTGCTGTTGCAGTATATTCCTTTGCTTCAAGCTGCTGGCTTGCAGTATCCATTTCCTCCTGCATTTTCTGAGCCTGACGTGCAAGCTGCTGGAGATTTGATGCTCCGCCGTTTCCATAGCCCTTTGGTAATCTTGCTTTCATGATATTAACCTCCGTTATTTGTATTATTTGTATTTTTTTTATCTTGAACGGGTACCCCGGCCGCCCTGAAATCAGACAGTAATTTTGTCAGGGGATCATCAGCCTTCTGTTCATCAGGATAGGAATATCTTCCCAGACTGTAGGACTTACCCGTCACTTTATATATTATACTTTTCAATTCCGTCTTGTGTTCGGGCTTCCTCAAAAGCTCAAAACACAAATCGTTATTTGAATCAACAAGAACATACTTTCCGCTTATATATGCTGTACTTCCGTCAAGGCTCGTTCCGAGACTTTTGGAATATATTTTTGTATTTTCGACAACATCCTGCCACTGCTGAAATTTAACAGCCGCCTTACGAAGCTCATCCATATCAACAGAAGGTTTTTTCATTGGAGGAGTAATAGCACTACTTGTTCTCTGAACAAACCTCTGCTGTAGGACTGAAGGATCATTTTTTATTGCCTCAAACAATTTTTCAAGTACCGCAACCCTTTGTTCAAGCTTTGAATCAGAATTCACTGTCGAAGCCTCACTGACTTTCTGGCTACACAGCTTTACGACTGTCATTTCCATTTCTATCTGTCGGTTTACTCCCTGAAACATCCTTTCCATCGCTGACTGAAGTGTATCAATGACCTGTATCACAAAAGGCAGTTCCATCATTTCAGCCTGCTTTGAAGCCCTCTCAAAATCGCTCTCCGACATGACTATATTATTTCTTGGTTCTTTGACGGTTTTTATTATCATCACGGCTCTGAAATGTCCGATAAGCTCCTCGCATAATCTTGCCATATCCTTTGAGTTTCTGTGAAGCTCGTCTATTATCCGTACTGCACAGGCAGAATCCTTATTCAGGATAGAATCCGTTATTTCAAACAAATGGCTCTTGTCTGCAAGTCCTGCTGTTTTTCTGACAGTCTCCTCTGTTATGTGTTCAGTCTGTCCCATGCACTGGTCAAGCAGCGAAAGGGCATCTCTCATTGCACCGTCAGCTATCCCCGCAATAAGCAAGGCTGCATCATGGTCAATTGAAACATTTTCTTCACCGCATACATATTCAAGTCTCTTGGCGATATCATCAGGTGATATCCTGTGGAAATCAAACCGCTGACATCTTGACGTTATCGTAGCAGGCAGCTTATGCACCTCTGTTGTTGCCAATATGAATATTACATGGGCTGGCGGTTCCTCAAGAGTTTTCAGAAGGGCATTGAATGCACTTATCGAGAGCATATGAACCTCGTCTATTATATAAACTCTGTATTTTGCCTCTGCAGGAGTGAAATTGGCTTCCTCACGGAGCATCCTTATATCATCAACGCCATTATTACTTGCAGCATCTATCTCAACGACATCTGTTACCGAACCGTCATCTATCCCTCGACACATTGCACATTCACCGCACGGGTCACCGTCTTTCGGTGAAAGACAGTTCACTGCCTTTGAAAGTATCTTTGAACAGGTAGTCTTGCCTGTACCTCTTGAACCTGTAAACAAATACGCATGAGCCAATCTGTCTGCTTTCAGTTCATTTTTGAGAGTATCAGTGACCTGCGGCTGACCTATGACATCGGCAAAATATTTCGGACGGTATTTTCTATACAGAACTCTATACAAATTATAACACCGCCTTTCCGAAATTTTTGTCACACAGCGACAAACCGTTAAAAAAACAAGACAGACCGCATGAAAAACGGGTGTCATATTCTTGGATATACGCTCGGACAGACTAACTGCATCGCACAGAAGCAAACGCTTAATGCTGCTCGATCCCTCGCCTGACATGGTTCACGGTGTTCTGTCGCACAGCACCTGCCCGACCGTATGTCCAAAAATATGAATCTGTCTTGTAATAGACTTAACATTGTCAACGCAATTATTATACTATACTCTTATCAAAAAATCAACTGTATTTTAAAAAAATTTTTTCATGACATTTAAAAGATTCCTCGCTTCGCTCGGAATGACAACCTTGTCACACTGAACGAAGTGAAGTGTCTTTAAGAATGTTTCACTTCGCTCGGAATGACAAAATTTATTATCAGAACAATTTATTCATTACAAGTCCCGTTATCAGTTTCGGATAAAAATATGTCGATTTCTGGGGCATTTTCTCGCCTGCTGCCGCTACATCTCTTATTTCCGTCACTCTTGTTGGATTTAATATAAATGCACACTGGAATTTTCCGTCTCTTACTCCCTCGACTGCTTCATCAAACAATCTCGTGTATGTAAGATTTATCTGCTTTGCCATATTCTCGGCATCTATTCCGAATATCTTTTCGAGTACGAGTGTATGGAGAACTGTTACATCAAGTCCCTGTGTCGCTTTGCTCTTATTCGGCAATAACTCAGCTATGATATTTTCATCTTTCAGCACGAGAAGATTATATCCCTCGTCACCGCTGTAAAATGCAAATGCCTTTTTACCCTCGTCATACAGTTTCTTCAATTTACTTTCAGCCGTATTTATATCCTTTTCATCTGTTATATCAAAATATTCCTTACAGTCATTCAACAGCTTCTCTTTATCAAAGTTCTCCAAATCTCTTACAAGCCTGTGTGTAGGCAATACAACAAGTCCCTCATGCTCCATATCAACGAGCATCATCATTACATAATTTTCCCCACCGTCACCGATATTATTCTCGTGACAGTAATTCCTGTAATTCAGTGCTGTCTCATATCTGTGATGACCGTCTGCTATATACAGCTTCTTATCCGCAAAATCACCGCATATTGCATTTATCTCAGCTTCATCAGTTACTATCCAAAGTCTGTGTGTTACTCCGTCACCGTCTGTAAGCTCAATTTCAGGCTTGCCCTCTGACAATTTATCCAATCTTCCTGTTATCTTATGCTCACTGTCCATATACAGCGAATATATCTGACTGAAATTACAATTAGTTGCTTTCATCAGATTGAATCTGTCCTCTTTTGCTTTTGAAAGTGTCTCCTCATGCGGAAGAACTATTCCCTTTGAGAACTCCTCTAACTTCACTCTTACAATACAGCCCTTAAATTTCGTATGAATATCGTTTATTGAAAATTCTTCTTCATAAATATATATACCGTCTTTGTCATCTCTCTTGAGAATAGATTCATTAAGCCACTTGTCAAGCGTTTCACTTGCTGTTTTGTACGGTTCATCACCTTTCGGAAGTTCAAGACGGATTATATTATTCTCATTCTTCGCAAGATAGCCTTTTCTCTGTTCCTCACTGATAATATCATAAGGCGGACACACAAGCTCATCTATTTTTCCTGCCTTGTCCGTATTGAATCTCAGTGCTTTGAATGCCTTTACCTCTGCCATTTCCAAAAACCCCTTTTTCAAAATAATATCTATTATATAACAAAAAATCATTTTCTGTCAATCATTCCTCAATATCTTCGGAAATTATTTTTTCTCCCGTAAGAAATTCAACAGACCTTTCGATACTGTCACGGGAATTGCCCCAGTCTGCACCCTCATTCCTGTAATCGAACATCGCACTGAAATGGTGTACATCATCTCTCAATTCCATCAAATATTCTACTGTCAACGCAAAAGTTTCCTGATAAAAAGCATCAAAATTTTTCCCAAGCCCTTTCTGGTCTACGCTTAAAAGCAAAATATAGTGTTCAAGACATATATACGGCTGTTCGCTGTAAAGCTGTCTGAATTCGGGCTCGCTTATCCACATTGCATGGACTATTCTCACCATATTTTCCATATTATCCTTTATATCCCTGCATATAAAACAGTCCCTTGACATATTATCCAACTGTTCAAGCCTTTTCTTGTCGAATTTTCCTCTCGGATTCGTTAAAGACAACTTTCCCATAACTTCCTCCAAGTGACTTTCCAATATCAAGGCATTTGACAATCTCTTTCCCAATTTTATCATCATTGCAAAATGTCTGTAACAAAAACCCTCTTGATTCGTTCTTACCCTGACATTCGGCTCCATCATTGCCGAACCTGTGATATATTCCGCTTTTCTTCTTTCAAGCATATCCCTCATTCTGCACATCGGACAGCCGTCTCTCGGCATGAACACATCATTTATCGGTATACTGCAAATATTTTCCTGCATATTTCAACACCCCTGTTTATTGTAATTCTTTGTCATTGTGTCCTTTGTCATTCTGAGGAACGAAGTGACGAAGAATCTTTCAAAGATTCCTCACTACGTTCGGAATGACATATTGCTTCGTTCGGAATGACATTTGTTGCTTACTGAAATTATAACCTATTATCCATTCAAATACAACTTTTTTAAATCAAAAAATTTTTTCAAAAAAACTATTGACTTTTCATGTATTATGTTTTATAATATCAACTGTTGCTGAGAGCAAATGCGGATGTAGCTCATCTGGTAGAGCGCAACCTTGCCAAGGTTGAGGTAGCGAGTTCGAGCCTCGTCATCCGCTCCATCAAATTAAGGGAACGCTCAAAGCGTTCCTTTTTTTCTGTCATAAAAAATTTATTGAAATTATATATTTTTTATTATATAATAAAACCAGTTTAGACTCCTTTCAATAAATTTCTTTTTATATCTTTATTTTTCCGACTTTTTGGAATATAATCTATTGCGTAAATATATATTTGATTGGAAGTGCTTTTATGATTGAAAGTTATGAACATTTACTTGACAATGTAAAAAGAATACATTTTGTAGGTATAGGCGGTTCGGGTATGTGTCCGTTAGCCGAAATCCTCCACAGCGAGGGCTTTGAAATTACAGGCTCAGATACTGCCGAATCAGATACCCTTGCCCGTATACGCTCATATAATATCCCTGTTACAATGGGACATTTCCCCGAAAATGTACTCGGTGCCGATTTAGTCGTATACACCGCTGCCGTTAAACAGGATAATCCCGAAATCGTTTCCGCAAGGGAACACAATATTCCTGCAATAGAACGCTGTATCATGCTTGGTGCTGTCGTCGACAAATACAAAAAATCCGTTGCCGTCAGCGGTACTCACGGCAAAACCACAACTACTTCCATGATAACTCAGATATTCACAATGTCAGACTTCGACCCGACTGCCGTTATCGGTGCAAAACTCCCATTTATAGGCGGTAACAGCCGTATCGGTCAGTCTGATATAATGGTCTGTGAAGCCTGCGAATATGTTGACACATTCCTCCACATATACCCTGCTGTATCCGTTATTCTAAATGTTGATGAAGACCATCTCGATTATTTCGGTACTCTCGACAGAATAAAACAATCATTCACAAAATTTATCTCTCAAACTACCTCACTTATCGTAATAAACGGTGATGACGAAAACTCTATGGAATGTGTCAGAAATGCCGATACAAGCTCCAAAAATATCGTTACTTTCGGTTTCGGGGAAAACAATGATTTCCGTGCAGTCCTCACAAACAAGCCTGATGATGTTTTCGACAGTTTTGATTTGATACACGAAGATAAAACTCTTTGCAATATTTCACTCCGTGTCCCCGGAAAATTCAATGTGATGAATGCTCTTGCCGCTTCCGCTGCAACTGTATCAATGGGTGTTTCTCCCGAAAATGTTAAAAAAGCTCTCGAAACTTTCGGCGGTGCTCACAGACGTTTTGAAGTTCTCGGTCAATTTGACGGCATTACCGTTGCAGACGATTTCGCTCACCATCCCACTGAACTCCGTGCAACCCTCACTACTGCAATGAACATGAAATTCAAAAATGTTTGGGCGGTTTTCCAGCCACATACTTTCTCAAGAACTTATATGTTCCTTGATGAATTTGCCGAAGTTCTCTCTATCCCCGACCACGCTGTATTATCTGAAATTCTCCCAGTGCGTGAAACAAACACATACAACATCTATGCAAAAGACCTCGCTGATAAAATAGACGGCTGTGTATGGTTCAAGACCTTTGAGGAAATTGCTGACTATGTAACTCAAAAGGCTCAGTCGGGTGACCTGATAATCACAATAGGCGGCGGCAATGTTTATATGTGTGCCGATATGATAATCAAAAAATTAGAAGAAAAAAATAAAACATAAATCAAGTGTGAAGTGTGGAGAGTTTAGAGTTTAGCTGATGCGAACTTTTACTTTTCAATTAAACACTGATTTGCAGAATTTTGAAATAAAAAAATTGGGGATTTTGAGAACAGTGCGGAAAATATCACAACTCCACTCTCCACTCTCAACTTTCCACTCTATTATAAAAGGTTGTGATGTTAAAGTTGGATAAAAGACTTAAACTATACGGATTCAATAATCTCACCAAAACTCTCAGTTTCAATATATATGATGTCTGCTATGCAAAAACAGAACGAGAACAAAAAGATTATATCGCCTACATTGACGAACAGTATAATTCTGAACGTTTGACGAATATTCTCTGTCAGGTCACCGAAATGATTGGTGCTTCTGTTCTCAATATCTCAAAACAGGACTATGACCCCCAAGGTGCAAGCGTTACCCTGCTCATATCCGAAAAGGGACTTCCTGAAAAAATAGACAAATCCTGCAACTGCGGAAAATATACCAATGTCTCCGAAATTATCGCTGCTCATCTTGATAAAAGTCATGTCACCGTTCACACTTATCCCGAATATCACCCTCACAACGCTATTGCAACTTTCCGTGTTGATATTGACGTTTCCACCTGCGGAACTATCTCTCCGCTGAATACCCTTGACTTTCTCATTGACAGCTTCGATTCCGACATCATAACTATCGACTACCGTGTACGGGGCTTCACAAGAGATACTGACGGCAAAAAACTCTTTATCGACCACAAAATCACTTCCATTCAGGACTACATAAAAGAAGAAACTCTCAAACGCTATGATACCGTTGATATAAACGTCTATCAGGCTAATATCTTCCATACACAACTTTTGATAAAAGAAATGGAACTCCAAAATTATCTCTTTAAAACAGATGTCTATGAAATTCCCCCGAAAGAACGTCTTGCTATCTCAAACAGCCTCAGACGTGAAATGATAGAAATTTTCAGCGGTCAAAATGTATATAATGAGGAATGTTAAGCGAGGAGTGAGAAATGTATAAAATGAAACTCGACCAAAATAAAGCACCTGTGTATGAGGCTCTTTGCCAATATCGTGAAAATCGTATTGTTTCCTTTGATGTCCCCGGACATAAACAGGGCAAGGGCAACCCTGTATTAACAGAATTTCTCGGAAAACAGTGTATGAGTGTAGATGTAAATTCCATGAAACCTCTCGATAATCTCTGTCATCCTGTCAGCGTCATCAAAGAAGCCGAAGAACTTATGGCTGACGCTTTCGGTGCAGCTCATGCTTTTTTCATGGTAAACGGTACTTCAAGTGCTGTTCAGGCTATGGTCATGAGCGTCTGCAAGCGTGGCGACAAGATAATCATGCCACGAAACGTTCATAGAAGCAGCATAAATGCTTTAATAGTCTGTGGTGCTGTACCCGTCTATGTAAATCCGGGTGTCAACAAACAGCTCGGAATACCTCTCGGAATGTCCGTTGATTCCGTAAAACGTGCCATTAAACAGCATCCCGACGCAAAGGCTATTATCGTGAACAATCCCACTTATTACGGTGTATGTTCAAATCTCCGTGAAATTGTCAGAATAGCCCACGAGGCAGGCATGAAAGTTCTTGTTGACGAAGCTCACGGCACTCACTTTTATTTCGGGGATTATATGCCCCTTTCAGCTATGAGTGTCGGTGCCGATATGGCAGCTGTCAGTATGCACAAAACAGGCGGTTCTCTTACTCAAAGCTCTGCTCTCTTACTCGGTGAAGGCATATCCGAAGGATATGTCCGTCAGATTATAAATCTCACTCAAACAACAAGTGCTTCATACTTGCTTTTATCCTCCCTTGACATCTCAAGAAGAAATTTAGCCCTCAACGGCAAAGCTATTTTTGAACGTGTCACAACTCTCGCAAATTACGGCATTAAGGAAATAAATAAGCTCGGAGGTCTTTACGCTTTTTCAAGAGAACTTATCAACGGTGATACTGTATTCGACTTCGACCCCACAAAAATTTCCGTACATACAAGAGATATTGGCTTGGCAGGCATTGAAGTATATGATATTCTCCGTGACAGGTATGATATTCAAATAGAATTCGGTGACATCGGAAATATCCTTGCAATCGTATCTGTCGGTGACAAGATTCTTAATATTGAACGTCTTATTTCCGCCCTCTATGAAATAAAGCGTCTTTACTCGAAAAGCTCCGCAGGTATGCTTGACCATGAATACATTGAACCTGTTGTGGTATGCTCTCCGCAGGAGGCTTTCTACTCCAAAAAAATTCAACTGCCTTTGAAAGAAACTCTTGGCAAGATATGTGCGGAATTTGTCATGTGCTATCCCCCCGGAATACCCATTCTCGCCCCAGGTGAACTCATTACAAAAGACGCTCTTGAATATATCATTTACGCAAAGGCAAAAGGCTGTAATCTCACCGGTGCGGAAGATATTAACACCGAAAAAATCAATATCATGGTCGAATAATGAAAGTTACTTTCATATCCGTTTAAAATATAACATTGAATTGACGGATACATTAAAATTTATATTATAAAGGAGATGGTCTCTCATGTGCTATATACTTTATGGGGCTGTCAATAAAGAAATCGACAAAAACGACTATGAACAAATCAGTTCTTCATCAGAATTTTCTTTCCGTATGGGAACAAAACATGATATAAAAATGTGTATTCAAAATGATACCTGTGATTATCGTATAACAGATTGGGTATGCGACTGTGAATTTCCTTTCGGCACAAACAATCCTCATGCAAAAGAACTCAAGGAACTTCAAAAATTATTTAATGCCTTTAAACAAACAAAAAACAGCAAATATATTTATATATGCAAAACTTGGGAAGGCTCTAAAAATAAATCGGAAGAAATTGTCAATATAAGTGATATTGATATTCCTGATTTTTTAGCTAATGCAAAAGTGAACTGCTTGTATCAAATCAATTTGATTTAAAGGAGGTCAATTTTATGGAAATGTGGTACACAGAAGAACAGACTAACAATGTCCGTTTCTCTATCCGCTGTGACAAACAAAAATATTCCGCTCAGTCCGATTTTCAGCGTATCGAAATTTTCAGTACGCCCGAATTCGGTGATATTCTCGTCCTTGACGACAGGATAATGCTCACTCAGAAAGATGAATTCATTTATCACGAAATGATTTCCCATGTTCCTATGGCGGTAAATCCCGATATTAAAAATGTCCTCGTTATCGGTGCAGGTGACGGCGGTACTGTCCGTGAACTTACAAAATACAAGTCCATTGAAAAAATCGACATGGTGGAAATTGACAGAATGGTCGTTGATGCCTGCAAGGAATTTCTCCCCACTGTCGCTTCAAAACTCAGTGACCCCCGTGTCCATATATTCATTGATGACGGCTTACGTTTTGTCCGTCATGTTGAAAACAAATACGATTTAATTATCGTTGACTCAACAGACCCTTTCGGTCCCGGTGAAGGTCTTTTCACCACTGAATTTTACGGCAACTGCTATAAAGCTCTCACAAGTGACGGTATCCTTGTAAATCAGCATGAAAGTCCTTTTTACAACACTTACTCAAAATCAATGAAACAGGCTCATAAAAAAATTCTGCAATTTTTCCCCATAGTAAAAGTTTATCAGGCTCATATCCCGACTTATCCCTCGGGACACTGGCTTTTCGGTTTCGCTTCAAAAAAATTCCACCCTGTCAATGACCTTGATGTCGGTAAATGGAACCGTCTTGGAATTGACACGGATTATTACAATACAAGACTTCACAAAGGCTGTTTTGCACTCCCTACCTATGTTACAAAACAGCTTTTGGAAAATGAATAAAATTATTAAAAAAACGGAGGTTTTTAAAATGGGAAAGGCTTTAATTATCGGTGCAGGCGGTGTTGCAAGCGTTTGCATACACAAATGTTGTCAGAACTCTGACGTATTCGAGGAAATCTGCATTGCAAGCAGAACCAAATCAAAGTGTGACGCTCTCAAAGCAAAACTTGACGGCGGTAAAACTAAAATTTCAACTGCTCAGGTAAACGCTGACAATGTAGATGAACTTATAGCTCTTATAAATGAATTCAAACCTGATGTTGTAATAAATCTTGCATTGCCTTATCAGGACTTGACTATAATGGACGCTTGCCTTGCTACAAAAGTAAACTATGTTGACACAGCCAACTATGAACCCTTTGACACCGCTAAATTTGAATACAAATGGCAGTGGGCTTACCGTGAGAGATTTGAAAAAGCCGGCATTACAGCACTTCTCGGAAGCGGTTTCGACCCCGGTGTTACAGGTGTTTTCAGTGCCTATGCCATGAAACATGAATTCGATGAAATAAACTACATCGACATCCTCGACTGCAATGCAGGCGACCACGGCTATCCTTTCGCTACCAACTTCAATCCCGAAATAAATATCCGTGAAGTTTCCGCAAAAGGCAGTTACATTGAAGACGGCAAATGGATTGAAACAGAACCTATGGAAATAAAAAGAGTATATAATTTCCCCGAAGTAGGCGAAAAGGACATGTATCTCCTTCACCACGAAGAACTTGAATCCCTTGCTCTCAATATCAAGGGAATAAAGCGTATACGTTTCTTTATGACTTTCGGACAGAGCTATCTTACACATCTCAAATGCCTTGAAAATGTCGGCATGACTTCCATTGAGCCTATCGACTTTGAGGGACATAAAATAGTACCCTTACAGTTCCTGAAAGCTGTTCTCCCCGATCCCGCTTCACTCGGTCCAAGAACAAAGGGCAAAACTAATATCGGCTGTATCTTTATCGGCAAAAAAGACGGCAAGGACAAAACTTATTATCTCTATAACGTATGCGACCATGAGGAATGTTACAAGGAAGTCGGCTCACAGGCTGTTTCATATACAACCGGTGTTCCGGCTATGATAGGTGCGGCTATGCTCCTCACAGGCAAATGGAACAAGCCCGGTGTACATAACATTGAAGAATTTGACCCCGACCCGTTTATGGACGCTCTCAATAAATTTGGCTTGCCCTGGAAGGAAAGTTACAATCCTGATTTAGTTGAATAATAAAATAACAAAATGTCTTAAAGATTCCTCACTTCGCTCGGAATGACAATTTGCTCATTTATTTAATCAAAAAAATATAAGCAGTGTTGTTTTTTAATGACACTGCTTATTTTATAAAGAGGTGCTATAATGAAAAATATTTTATCTCTCCCGACTCCCTGCTATGTTATTGACGAAAAATCTCTCATACATAATCTTGAAATTTTACAGTACGTTGAACAGGAAACAGGCTGTCATGTTCTTCTCGCTCAAAAAGCCTTTTCCACTTATCACACTTACCCTCTTATATCCAAATATATCAGCGGTACAACTGCAAGCGGTCTGTTTGAAGCCAAACTCGCCCATGAGGAAATGCCCGACAAGCAAATACACGTTTATTCCCCTGCTTTCACTGACAATGACTTTGACGAACTCCTTACAATGTGCGACCACATTGTTTTCAATTCATTCTCCCAATGGAAGCATTTTCGAAAAAAAGCTCTCCAACACCCCGAAATTGAATTTGGCTTGCGTATCAATCCCGAATACTCCGAAATTGAAACCGATATTTACAACCCCTGTTTCACAAATTCCCGTCTTGGAATAACCCTTGCCAATTTCGAGGAAAACGAACTTGAAGGCATTTCGGGACTCCATTTCCATACAATGTGCGAACAAGGTTCAGATACCCTCCAAAGAACTCTTGAAATAGTCGAACAGCGTTTCGGAAAGTATTTCCGCAAAATGAAATGGATAAATTTCGGTGGCGGTCATCACGTTACAAGACCTGATTATGATGTTGAAAAGCTCATCAACTGCATCAACAACATCAAAAACAAATATTCCGTTCAAGTCTATATCGAACCCGGTGAAGCTGTTGCTCTCAATGCCGGCTGGCTTGTGACTTCCGTTCTTGATATTATCAAAAATAATATGGATATTGCAATTGTAGATACTTCTGCCGCCTGTCATATGCCTGATGTCCTTGAAATGCCCTACCGCCCTATGATTATCGGCTCAAAAGAAAAAAATGTCCTCCCCTATACATATCGCTTGGGTGCTCCTACCTGTCTTGCAGGTGATGTTATCGGAGATTATTCCTTTGACAAACCTCTCAATATCGGTGATAAACTCATTTTCACAGACATGGCTATATATTCAATGGTCAAAAATAATACCTTCAACGGTATGCCTTTACCATCAATTTATCTCCTCAAATCTAACGGCGAAACTCAGCTTCTCAAGAAATTTGACTATTCCGACTTCAAACGAAGATTATAAAAAGAGGTGTTTTTTAATGAAGAAAAAATTTCTCTGTCTATTCTTATGTCTTTCACTTGCAGGAATTTTTACAGGCTGTGATGATGATTTATTCCAAATACAAAAAGAAGATTACGAAAATTCCATCACAGAAGATGAAAACGGCTATCAATCTTACAGCAAGAAAATATCCGTTGATGAAAAACCTGAAATTACAAATGTTGAAATAACCGCAAAATGTTCAGGAAACATAAAACAGGAATGTTCTGTTCGTGATGATTATAACGGCAATGTATTTGTACGTCAAACGGTTGGAATTATAGGCTCACCTATTGATGTTCAATACGAAAACTCAATTGAAGATATTACTCTCACATTCCAATATAACCCCGATGAACTGCGTGGTATACCCGAAAAAAATATTACTCCTATGTACATAAATTATGACGATAATATTTTTAAACTGATTTATGATTTTGAGTTGAATATCGACGAAAACACTGTTTCATTTTCAGCAGACAAAAGCGGAACTTACATACTTCTCGACATATATCAGTATGGTACGGCTATGGGTATGGAAGTTTCTAAATATGCCTATGAAATCGACAAGACTCTTTATCCGTCAGACTGGGAACGTGAAAACGATACAGGTGATATTCTGAAATTAGCAGACAAAAAATGGGCTGTCGATAATGCCCCGACTTATCATATCAGTACTCCCGAACAGCTTGCAAGTGTCGTTTACTATGTCAATGCGATAAACGAAAAGCCTGTTGAGATTTACCTTGAAAATGACCTTGACTTATCCGAATATAACTGGAAGCCTATGGGCTGGAAAAATGCCTATGCGACAAATCTCACTTTTCACGGACAAAATCACACCGTCAACGGATTGAATATCAACTGCCCCGGCAATCAGGAAGTAGGCTTTACAGGCTATGCGTGGAGCATTGTGATGGAAAATGTCAGTTTCACCAATGCCAATATTATAGGTCGGAGATGCGTGGGCGGTTTCAGCGGTGAATGTTACGGTACCAAGAAATTTACAAACGTATCTTTGAGCGGCACTATCTACGGTGATGACGAAGATACAGGCGGCTTCATCGGTCGTGGCGGTGAGGGCATTTACACCGACTGCCAACTCGATGTGACCGTCAACGGTGAACCCTGCAGATATTTTTCTTATACCGATAAATTCCTGACGGAAAATAGAGATGAAACGGCTTTCACATTGAGCGTCAATTCCAATAACCGTGTACAGCGTACAGAAAATGACAAATATGACCGTATCAGTTGGGTAATCTATGACGGTGACACTCATTTAATGAGCCGCGGGGCTGAAAATGAAACGGAAATCCCCGATTCCCTCTGGAAATATCTCAAAGCCGAAAAAGGAAAAACCTACACAGTTTACATGGAGGCTTACAAATCCATTGACGGCGGTCGTGCATACGGTTATATTCGTGTCAGCAACATTCTTAAATATATTTATTAACGTGAGTTCGACCGAACGCAGTGAGGAATCTTCAAAAGATTCTTCGTCGCTGTCGCTCCTCAGAATGACAGTATAATAATTTTTCGTTTTCATCGAACTCACGTTTATTAATAAAATTTATCACCTGTCGTTCAATTTCGGCAGGTGATTTTTGTATGCGTGACGGCATTCTGCAAAAATTCCTTCACGTCACCGTTTTTATACACTTCGGGATATGCACTCCTTATATACTTCCCTATCGAAAATACATCACTGCCTGATTTTAATGTTTTTTCAATTCCCAAATTGACCTTTTCAGCGATATTTTCCTGTATATTATTCAAAATATCTTTGCTATATTTTTTATCCAAATATATCCCTATATCAAAATGAATTTCAAAAAAACCGTCTTTCCATATGGGAATTATATTTGACTTGACTTTCTCTATTTTATAACTTATTTCCCCGACCGTATCCGTGAAATCATTTACTCTTTGATTTACAATGAGAGTACCGAGCGTTTCATCACCCGTTAAATCATAATATCCCCCGTCTTTATCAGCAAGACAGCTTCCCTCCACGCTCAATGCCGATATTTCATCTTTTATCACTATATGCGGAAACAAAAGTGCCTTTTCATTCCTTAATGACGATATATAATCTATCAAAGAACAATGCACCTCCGTCTGGTCTATCGCCTTACTGTCTGCCAATACATTTATATATTCCGACTGATAGTCTAATTTTTCTATCGCTGTTGAGAGAGTATTTTTTGAACTGTCATCCGTGACCATTAAATTTGATGTTTTCTGCATTTCGCTCATATCTGCAAAATATGACAGTGTATTCCGATAATCCATTGCTGATTCTCTGTTCATCATTATAAACAGACACTGACTCAGCAATAATTTTTTGCCACGCTGATTTTCTATCCTGTACAATGCTTCTTCAACGTTTTTTCCATCCGTATAAATCAGCTTAACTGCATTTTCTTTTTCTTCGTTCTCTGTATCGAGAACTATCAGTGTTATATCATATCCATTATTATTCTTATCTATCCCCATGCCCTGCACTATTAATCTCTGATTAAGCTGTGTACTGTTACAGCCTGAAAATAATATCAATACCGATATTATCGATATTGTCCCAACAATTTTCCGTGATATTTTCCGTTCAGGCATTTTCGCAAATACATATACAATCAACGGTATCACTGCCGTGAATATCACCGTCAGCACACACCATATATATTTATTGAATAAGATATCCGTTTCAGGTATCAGAAGCACTCCCAATAATAATATAACTCCGCTTATCACTGAAATTATCTTGACGAATTCGTCTTTAAAAATCGTTTTGATACTCTCCGACAATGCAAACAGTAATACCGATATATTACAGAATATACTGCACATCGTCACGAATATGAAAAACGGATTAAGTCTTTGCAGACTGCCTGCTCCCTCTATCACCTGATATACACTCAATTCCCTTGAATTAAGATAATCCCCTATTGCTCCTCGGAAAAGCAAAAGCATGAATATCATAAACAAAAATGTCATCACAGACCATATTATACTGCTTTTCCACAGTTTACCCTTTGTTGACGGTATCAGTACATTCAATGCCGCTGATGTATTCATCCTCGATATTATAAAAATTATTCCGTCTGTTACGCCATTGAACGTAACATACTCAAACGGTATCATATTTTCAGACGAAAATCCCTGTATCAGATATACAAACAAAAGTATCACAGCCAAAAACATGAATCCCAATACTAACGCTGACATTCTCGAAAGTGCCTCTATACCCTTAACTGACGCATATATACAGGCTATCGTCAATATTGATATTATTATCTTTGAATCTATCCCGTCAGGCAATAACATATCCAAAAAATATTCCAGTGCCTTCACAGCGTAAACACATGAAAACAAAAAATATATCGCATATAAAATCGGTATCACATATCCGATTTTACCGGACTGTTCAACGGATATCCCACACACTGATTTTTCTCTGCTTTTACCGTAAAACACATTTACAGGTATCATCATCAGTATACTTATCACCATTGATATCATCAGCGGAATCAAAAAATTCCATATTGAACCTATCCCCGACACAAATACGGAATATATTATCACAAGTGATATCCTGCTTATAAACAGAAGTGTATATATCTGTCCGACTGTAACTGTATTCTTTTTTGTCATTTCACGTCAGCTCCCGGTAAATTCTGTACTTTGGCTGTTTTTTTGGAAAGTATCTTCCAGCCGGCACGGATAATTACATCTCTCATTGCAACTGCACTGAAGGGCGTTATCGGTGTAGTATACGGTACTCCGAAGCTGTTTTTTCCGCATATATTCACAAGCACAACACAAAGGATTATTGCTATTCCCCATATACCGAGAAATCCCCCTGCAAATGTAAATATCAGTCTTAATATCGCCGAAGGAGCATATAAATTCGGTATCACATACGAGCTTATAGACGTTATCGCAACGACCATTAAAGTTGGTGCCCCTATCAGTCCTGCATTGATTGCTGTATCACCTACAACCAATCCTCCGACTATACTCACGGCATATCCCAACGGCTGCGGCATTCTCAAACCCGCTTCCCTCATCATCTCATATACAAACTGTATCAATATAGTTTCAGACATCAATGAAAGAGGTGTCGCTCCTATTGAACCGGCTATTTTATTCAGCATTAAAGTCGGAAACATCTCAGGATCAAACGTTCCCAGTGCAACATATACTCCCGGCAATAACATTGATATGAAAAATGCACAATATTTCAGTAATCTCGTAAAGGTCGCAAAATATGCCCTGTTGGAATAATCATCCAGTGTCTGAAAATACTCCGCAAACAAATACGGCACTATCAGTACAGACGGTACTCCATCGACCAATACAGCAATTCTTCCCTCAGTTATCTTTCCGCATACGGTATCAGGTCTTTCCGACACTCCTATCCCGCTGAAAAATGAAAAATCATTTTTTTCCTCCAGAAACGGCACTAAATATCCCGATGTGAGAACGGTATTTATATCAATACTTTTAAGCCTCCTTTTCAATTCATCCACAATTTCCTCTGAGGCTGTCCCTTTGAGATAACATATACATATCTCTGTACGGCTCACATCTCCTATTACCATTGTTTCAAAATACAGACTCGGATTTTTTATCCTCCTCCTCAGCATTGACATATTCACTCTCACGGATTCGACAAAACCCTCTTTTGAACCTCTCTGCACTACATCTGATTCAGGCTCGGAAATTCCCCTTGAGGCATATCCCTGTATCCCTGCACCAAGCATTTTTTTACAGCCCTCTATGGCTATCACTGCAAATCCCGACATTATCTGTTTTTCGACTTCCTCGTAGCTTCCAAGCTCCACCATATCCGCTGTATACAGCACCTTATACTTTATCTCATTATAGCACTGCTCCGCTATTTTATCCCGAAAATCATATTTCATAAGCGGTGTCATTATTCCCTCCGCCAAGACCTGTTTATCTATCATATTATCTATTGATATGACCGCTGCATTTATCCCTGACAATCTTATCTCCCTTACAGTCAAATCTGCACTGTGACAAAATCTTCCTCGAAGATAATTCATATCATCACTTAATATCCCCGAAATAGCTGTGTATGTCTGTATATACGGCTTAGGCTCTGAATGTGTATATATATCCTTCAAATCCCTGATAAACTCATACAACGAAAATTTCCTCCTCTTGCCGTTCTGAAACACAAAGATTCCTCATTACACTCGGAATGACATAATGATTCCTCGCTTTGCTCGGAATGACATAATTTTGAGTTTACTATAATTTTGCTCAATTATCAAATTATTTATTCACTGTATAATTTTTATCAAAAATACGCAAAATTTAAAAAGGGTGATTTTTTATGATAATAGCGTCCATAAGAACAGTCTTATTATATATTATAATAATATTTGCCGTGAGAATGATGGGTAAACGGCAGATAAGCGAAATGCAGACAAGTGAGCTTGTCATAACCCTTTTAATGTCAAATATAGCGTCAATCCCAATGCAGGATACCGACCAGTCCATGCTCAGCGGTGTAATACCTATTATGATACTTCTTGTATGCGAAATACTTATATCTTATCTCATGCTCAAAAAATCAAGCATCAGACGCTTGATATGCGGTAAACCTGTCATTGTCATAAACAACGGTAAAATCGAACAGCAGGCTATGAAACAGCTCCGCATCAGTACAGAGGACTTATATGAACAGCTTCGCCAAAAGGATATTTTTGATATAAATGAAGTCGCTTATGCTATCCTCGAAACAAACGGTAAAATGAGCGTATTCAAAAAATCTCCTTTTGAACCCGTCACGCCAAAAGATTTAGACATTCAAAAAGATGAAAATATATTACAGGTCGTTATCGTAAGTGACGGTGAAATCGCAAAATCTTCCATGAAAATATGCTCTCTCGGTACTAACTGGCTTTATGATACTCTCAAAAAAGAAAATATTTCCCTCAAGGATATATTTATAATGACCGCCGACAAATATAAAAATTATCAGATAATCAGAAAAGAGTGATAACATGAACAGGCTCTGGGGTGCATTGACAGTACTTCTCATAGTGATAATAACCGTTACAACCGCATTTTTTATAAACACAAATATATCTTATTACGTCAGCGAACTTCTTTCACAGTCCATTGCTTCAGCCGAAAACGGTGATATTCAAAATGCAGAAATTTTTCTTAAAAAAGCAAAATCCCAATGGGATAGCAAAATGGATACTATGCTTTTATTCGTTTCACACGGGAAACTTGACCAGATAGAACAGACCGTCAACATAGCTTATGTTTATATCAAAAGCAATGACATTTCAAATTATATGGCTCAATGCCAAAACGCTCGGCTTTTGATAAACAATTTCAGGGAAGTAGAATATCCCGATATTAAAAATATATTTTAGTACATTGTAAAATCTAATTCTTAATGTCAATCAAGTGACCTGTCATTCTGAGGAGCGATAGCGACGAAGAATCTTCCAAAGATTCCTCACTGCGTTCGGAATGACAAAGACATCAAAGTTTTAGATTCAACAAGGCATTAGTACTTCTTATGTCATCCTGAGCGTAAGCGAAGGATCTTAAAGATTTCTCGCTTCGCTCGAAATGACACAAAAAATCAGCCCATTTTTATATGAGCTGATTTTCTTTTGCAAGCATATATAAATCTACTGAATCTATTACACCGTTTTGCTTTATATCCGCTGAAATCATCTGATACTTTGAAAATTCCTCTTTTCCCAATATGTATTCCTTCAGCAAGTAAATATCCTTGGAATTTATATTCCCCTCACCTGTGACATCTCCCATCACTACTGTATAATAGCTTCTTATTTCGCCATTCCCTGAAAAATCTATTCTCCAGCCTGTACCCATTGTACCACTTGTAACATTTTTACCGTTGTGATTTATAATGCTTATCTTATTATCACCGTAGCTTATCCCTTTTTTCAGCCCTGCAACAGTCATTCCCTGTTCAATAAATATCATATCTTCATATACTTCAAACTTATCTACCGAAATACTGTAATCCCGCTTTACTATCTCTGTGACAGACCTTTCGATTACTCTCGAATATTCTTTCACTGAGCTTTCAACCATTGACCTTTGTATCACCCTTGACGGCTCCGAAACAGATATTTCAACCTTACTTTCCATTTTTGAAGGCTCTTTTTCGGAAATTTCTGAAGCAATGTCTTGCTTATGGATATATTTCTCAAAACTGCTTTTGGGAATATAAACGATATCTCCGTCTGTGATACCATATAAATTTTCTCCGCTGGAAATTATATCGGAAACATAAACTTCGGAATGACAAACTGATATTACATCACCGCTTTCATTCATGCAATATATATTCTTATCATCCAAAGCATAGATATTATTTTTTATACAGCATATATTTTTATATCCCGTGTCAAGAACAGTTTCAAAACCTCTCTGACTGTCAAATGAATACACTATTCCGTCACTGTCGGTAAATCTTCCTGTATTATATCTGAACGGCATTTTCGGCACTTCACATTCTATATATCGGTTCTTATTTACATCAATGACACCATTTTCTGATATCCCAAAAATCCCTTTACTTACTGTATCGGTGAAAATCATTTCTAAATCTCTGCCAATATTTATTGTTTCGCTTGTCCCGTAAGAATAATCATATTTTATTACGGTACTCATATCGGCTTTATCAAGAAAATACCAGTAATTTCCCTCAACACACATCATATATGTTTCACTTAGGCTGACCTCTGCCAATTCAGATTTTTTATCCATCGGCATTACATACAATATTCTTCCTTTATTTTCCGTCAGATAAAGGCTTCCGTCTGAATAAAATGCACCGTCAAAATCTGTATTTTCCCTGACCTTTGACTTATCATTCTCAAAATAATGCCACACTGTCATATGACCGTCATTATCCAATTCAACAGCATAAATACCGTTTTTGCCGTCAGGAAAATATGTACTTTCATTTATGACACAATCCGCATTGAAATCAATAACAAATACACACAAAAACATTATCACGCTTAAAATACCTATCTTTTTCATATCCATAAATCTCCGAAAAATTGTCTTTTCTACATTTTACAACAATTTTCGGGGCATTTCAACAAAAGAAATTATTTATCACAAAAATTCTTTCACAGGCAGTATACCGCCTATGTCATATAACATCTCACCGCTCAATGAAACTACATCAACATTATAATTCCCTGCAAACGCTTTTATATCCTCATAATTTTTATGTAACTTTACGTTTCCGCTGAATACAAGTGTATTTTTATCAACGAATCCACAGCACCCTCCTATAAATCCATAATCATATCCGTCAAGCTGTATATCTCCGACAGATATTTTCAGTACATCTATCTTATTTTCCATACATACCCTGTATATACCTTCATCTGATGTTATTATGGCATTTTCTCCGACAACTGCACATGAACATTTTGCATAACTCTGATTTGTATGCAATATCCTCTTTCCACCTTTTTCAAGTGTCTCAATCAACGGCTTATAAGCCTTCCTGATATTGCATATTACATTATCTCCGAAAATGCAGACATTCAGCAGTGGCTTTTTCGCTGTTACCGTCTCATCTATTTCATCAGCATAAAAAAACCTGTTTCCGCCCAAGTGACATACTGCCATATCAGCATGATACGATTCCGAACCCTCAACAAATTCCAATCTTTTCGGCACCTGCACTCTTATCCCCATAATCTCAAGTTCTTTTTTCAATAAAGGCTTATAGTCCGACATTATAACTTCACTTACCCTATTTTCGGGTAAATTTGCTCTCTCAACGAATCTTTCCAAAAAAATTTCCCTCCTACATTGTTCACAGTCCTCCAAAGATTCCTCACTGTGTTCGGAATGACATAAGATTCCTCACTTCGTTCGGAATGACATAAGATTCCTCACTGTGTTCGGAATGACATAAGATTCCTCACTTCGTTCGGAATGACAGCATTAAGCTACATTGTTCTCAACGCTTCAACAGGCTTTAACTTTGATGCTTTCAAAGCAGGATATATCCCGAATACCACTCCTACTATTAGCGAAAATACAAGTATTTCAATTATTATACCAACTCTCATTGCAAACATCAATCCCAATGACATAACGCCTGCCCATGATATTATCATTCCGAGTACTATCCCCAAAAACGCTCCTATCAGCGTCAATACAACAGATTCCGCCAAGAATTCCATTACTATTATTTTCCTTGATGCTCCGAGAGCTTTTTTGATGCCTATTTCCCTTGTACGCTCACTTACCGCTACAAGCATCACATTCATTATACTCAGTCCCGCTACAAACAATGATATTATCCCCACCGCTGTAAGCACTATCGAAAATATATTTATTATATTATCAATATTTTCCTTTTGCTGTGCCATATTCATAAACGAATATGCTCCGCTGATATTTGCACCTCTTTCCATTGTCTTGATAATATTCTTCCCTGCCGTTTCATTATCATAATCTTCTTTTATCCTGACTGCTATCTGTGAAAAATTACTGCTCCCCATATTATTCTGCATAGTCGTGTAAGGGATATATACAAAATTGGGTATATATGAACCCATTATATTCTGCAATATTCCACTTCCTGTCTTTATCACACCTACTATCTGATAATCTGCCCCTGAACCTCCGCTGTTTATAAGTATCTTCTTGCCTACCACATTATCTGTTCCGTAATATGACCGTGCAAGTGTCTGGTCTATCATACAGTTTTTACTGCATGACGATATATCTCCTGTATTTATAAACCTTCCGTACTCAAGCTCAAGTGCTATGACATCTTTGGCTGTCCTGTCTATCCCCCAAAGATATATACTGCTTTTTTTATCTCTTATATATGCGTCCGTTGACTCGAACATCACAGGCATCGCATATTCTACATACGACAAATTTTTTATTTCATTCAGCTCATTCTGTGAAAGCTGTGCAGACTGCTTTTTCAGACTCACCGTTATACCGCCTATACCCAAACCGTCTATCTCACTCGTCAAAGCCGTTTTTCCGCACTGACTTATATTATTTATTATAATTACAGATGCCACTGCTACGGCTATACCGCTCAATGTCAGTATAGTCCTGCCCTTCTTTCTGAAAAGTATCTTTATTGAATTCATTATCAAATCAAGCATCTGTAAACGCACTCCATTTATTTTTTTATTATTATATTCTGACCTTCATATACTTCATTTTTTATTATCTTATCATTTTTATTTAATCCCGATATTACCTGTGTACCGTCTTTATATTCATTTCCCGTTTTTATATATATCTTTTTTGCCCTGTTCCTTACAGCACAAAATACATAATCGCCTTTATTATCCGAATGTATATATTCATACGGCAATACCAATACATTCTCATCAGTCGATGTAACTATCGTACAGTCGGCACTGTAGCCTATCCTTAATTCATCATTCTTTTTATCATCAAGTGTGACTGTCACTGCAACTGTAGTTTCCTTTCCGCTGAGCCCCGTTGTCTGTACCGCTTCATCTGATATTTTTGTCACTTTACCCGAATATTTTTTCCCATCAACTGCATTGAAGGTTATCTCAACTTTCTGTCCTGCCTTCACCCGTCTGATATAATTCTCGTTTATATTAACAGGTATTTCCAATATATCCGTATTCGACAGCTTTATCACCTCACTGCCTTTCTGAACTATATCATCCGATGAATACTGTATTCCTGTAACCTTTCCGCCTGACTCCGCTTTGACTTCCTTTACCGTACAATACTTTTTCACTTCATCCAATATCTGTTCCTTTGCAGTCAAACTTCCCAGCAATGCACTGATATTCTGCATATCCGCATACTGTGAAAAACCCTCGGCCTGATAGTACGAAAACAGAACATCTCCCTTTTTTACCTCGTCACCGCTTTTTACATATATATCCTTTATTATCCCCATTTCATCAGCCTTTACACTTTTACCTGACCTGTACTGTAATTTTCCTGATGACGTTATCGTATTGTCCATATCCCTCGTTTCAAGCGAAAACACTTCAACTTCCACTATATTTCCGTTTACTGCATATCCCGACAGTACTATCACTGTTATTATCAAAAATGTCGATAAAAATAAGTATATATATCGTTTCATCTCTCTCATCTCCCTTTTCTATTATCTGTAATATTTTTCGTTTTATAACTTTAATCTCTATTGCCAAGTTATAATATTTATGCTAAAATTATCTTGAAAACTATAAATGAGCAAATTTATAAATTGTTTATTATCATGCAAAATAAAATATCATGTTTCGTCACCCTGAACGAAGTGAAGGGGCTTAAAAGATTCCTCGCTACGCTCGGAATGACAAGTTGTTTGTGCATTTTTTAAATTTGCTCATCTATAGTCGGAAATTTAAAAAGAAAGTTGGAAAAAAAGAAATGATAGCTGTTATAGACTACGGTGCAGGCAATCTTCAAAGCGTTGTCAAAGCACTCAATTATATAAACTGTGACTGCATTATCACTGACAAGGAAAATGATATACTCAATGCTGAGGGTGCTATTCTTCCTGGAGTAGGCTCTTTTGCTGATGCAATGTCATGTATGAAAAATTCCGGTGCGGATAAAGCAGTTCTTGATTTCGTAAAAACAGGCAAGCCCTTTCTCGGTATATGTCTTGGACTTCAGCTCCTCTTTGACGACAGTGATGAAAGCAGGGGCGTTCAGGGACTCGGTCTCCTTAAAGGCTCTATAACAAAGATACCTAATCAAGACAATACTCTCAAAATACCTCACATGGGCTGGAATTCACTTGATATTCTCAAAAATGACGGTATTTTCAAAAATATCCCTCAAAACTCCTATGTCTATTTCGTTCATTCATATTATCTCAAAGCCGAAAGTGAAAATATCGTTGCCGCAAGAACAAATTACGGTGTTGACATTGATGCCGCTGTTCAGTATCAGAATATATATGCTACACAGTTCCACCCCGAAAAAAGCGGTAAAATCGGTTTGCAGATATTACAGAATTTCGTTGATATTGCGAAAGGAGTTTGAATATGTACGCTAAAAGAATAATCCCATGTCTTGACATAAAAGACGGCAGAGTCGTGAAAGGCACTAATTTTGTCAATCTTCGTGATGCAGGTGACCCCGTTGAATGTGCCAAAATATATGACAAAGAGGGTGCAGACGAACTTGTTTTACTTGACATTACAGCTTCAAGCGATGCAAGAAATATAATCGTTGACGTTGTAAGGGCTGTTGCAGACAGTGTTTTCATTCCGTTCACAGTCGGCGGAGGTATACGTACTGTCGAGGATTTCACTGCTATCCTCCGTGCAGGTGCTGATAAGGTTTCCGTCAATTCAGCGGCAGTCCACCGTCCTGAAATCATAAACGAAGCTGCTTATAAATTCGGCAGTCAGTGCGTTGTCACTGCGATAGATGCCAAAAGAAGAAGTGACAAAAGCGGCTGGGATGTATATATCAACGGCGGCAGGATAAACACTGAAAAAGACGTTCTCAAATGGGCTGTTGAAGCCGAAAAACGTGGTGCAGGCGAAATATTACTTACAAGCATGGACTGTGACGGTACAAAAAACGGTTATGACATTGAGCTTACAAGAGCCGTTTCAGAAAATGTCGGTATCCCTGTGATAGCTTCAGGCGGTGCAGGGGCTTTGGAGCATTTTTCTGATGTATTCACTCTCGGAAAGGCTGATGCCGTTTTAGCTGCCTCTCTTTTCCATTTCGGTGAAATATCCATTGGCGAACTTAAAAACTACCTTGACAAAAATAATATTCCCGTAAGAATATAAAAATCACATTAATAATATCACATGAAATATTATTTGAGGAGCGTGACTATTAAATTGAACCTGTTCAAAAAAATTATTTCAGCACTTACCCTTTCGTCAGCACTGCTGATGAATACTTTCTCTGTATACTCCGTTGAATATACAGACCTCAGTGTCATTGAAGCAAATAATATTCCCATAGTGTACATCAACATTGATGAAAATGCTGAGGGCTTCGCTACCATTGAGGAAATGAACGACAGCTTCGACCACAGCGTAAGATGTACAGGCACTGTCAAAATAGATGTCCCCGACGGATATACAGGTGATTACAGTGATACCGTACTTGAAGACACCGATGAATTACAGCTTGAGTACATTCGTGGCAGAGGAAACGTGACATGGATGGTAGACAAAAAGCCGTATAAATTCAAGCTCGACAAAAAAGCTGAACTGCTCGGCATGGGCAAAAACAAACACTGGGCTTTGCTTGCTAACCGTTTTGATGCCAGCTTTCTGAGAAACAGAGTTGCAAGCTATATCAGCGAAAAACTCGGCTTTGCATATACTCCCAAAATGCTCCCGGTTGATTTAGTCATGAACGGAGAATATCTTGGCTCTTATTTCCTCGCTGAAACCGTAAGAATAGGCAAATCACGAGTAAATATTGATGAACTCACCGAAGAAGACAATTCCGAACCCAATATAACAGGCGGTTATCTTCTGGCACTCAATCCATACAACAATTTGATAAAGACTTATCCCGACCAGAATATTCTGACCGTTGACAATAATATAAAAATATGGGCTGAGGAACCCGAATTTTACTCCGAGGACAGTGATGCTGTCGGTACTTCCGAACAAAAACAATACATAACCGATTACCTCAATAAAACTGCTGAGGCTATTTTCGGAGATGATTTCAAGGACTCTGACGGCATACCCTATACCGATTACATGGATATACAGTCAACAGCAGATTACTGGTGGATACAGGAATTCAGCCGCAACCATGATGCCTATGAATCACCGAGCAACTATCTCTACAAGGAAAGAGACGGAAAACTTTACTGGGGACCTTTATGGGACTTTGACTATGCCTTCGGTCTCTATGAACAGGAAACTTACGGCTTCAACAGAGCACATTTCCTTTGGACTGACCATCTCAGAGCTTACAACACCGAATATCAGCAGCTTCTCAAAGAACGCTGGAAGGTTCTTGATTCAATCATAACAGATGTTATCAAAGAGGGCGGAATTATCGACCAATATGCCGCTGAACAGGAAAAATCTGCTCAAACTGATGACGGCAAATGGGGATCTCCTTATCTTTTCCACGAAGAATGCGGATTCAAAGGTGAAGTCGAACTTCTGAGAAACTGGATGTCTGAAAGACAGGCTTGGATAAACGAACATATCGACACTGACCTTACAAAAGTATTCTGCACTGTCACATTCAAATACAATGATGAAGTGATACAAAGCCTTACACTTAAAGATGAACCTATCCTGCACCCATACCAATGCCCACAGCCTCCAAAGGTTGAAGGCATGGTATTTAACGACTGGGTAGACGAAAATGGAAAGGTATATCACGATGACACTATTATTTATAATGATATTGTACTGACTCCGACTTATTCATATGACCCGTATTATATCCCTGAAATATCAGATGTTTCAGACGTTTCGGAAATATCGGAGATTTCGGAAATCTCAGAGATCTCAGAAATATCCGAAATATCAGAGATTTCGGAAGTATCAGACGTTTCAGAAATATCCGAGACTTCGGAAATATCAGAAGTATCAGAAATATCTCAGGCTTCGGAAATATCAAAAGTTTCTCAAAATTCGCAAAATACGGAAATCTCAAAGCAATCATCTCCTATCCAAAACAGTATCTCCGATACATCAAAACAATCAAATACTCAAATCTCAAGTACATCTTCTGTACCTACCGAAAATATACCGAAAACAAGCGATATATCTCTTATACCTGTATTCCTGACATCAGCTCTTGTTTCACTAATTATTATTTTTACTACAGGCAAAAAGTCCGAAAACTGATAATTATTATCCCCTTTTTCTAGGAAAAGGGGATTTTTTATTTTAACGTCCGAACGCAGTGAGGAATCTTCAAAAGATTCTTCGTCGCTGTCGCTCCTCAGAATGACAGTATAATAATTTTTCGTTTTCATCGAACTCACGTTATTTTACTAAAAATCTTTAGTTAAAATATATAACTTTTTTTGTAAATATCATCAATACACTTTAGCAAGTTTATTAAAAAAATATATATCAGTCAGGAGGAATCTTTAAATGAATTCATCAAAGAAATTTATGACAATAATCCTTACTGCTGCACTTGCAATCTCTATGGTCGCAAGTATAACTGGCGTTTGTGCATCTGCCGTTGAGGATACCGCAGTTGAAGAAGAACCTATCGTGATAATGGCTTCGAGGACTATGAACAGGTTGAACTTTCTAAGCTGGACACTTTAAAGGCTATTTTGGAAACCGCTGCAAAAAATGCTTATGCGAAGCTCTCAACTACAACTGCTGCTCAGCTCTTACAGATTGCACAAAAAGCTAAAATGTCTCAGAAAATAATGACAGAAGCTGCAAGCCAAGCATCTGCAATACAGTCTCAGGCTATTGTTTGATTTTATCCTAATGCGGCAAGAAGACTCCGACTTCTATAAGTCGGAGATGAATTGCCGCCAGCCCGTTAGGGCTGATTTTTTTTCTTGACAATATCAAGATATGTTGTTAAAATATATACATAAGGTTTCCAAAAGTTGTCCGTAAGACAGCCCATAGCCTCGGAAACTGATGCCCGTAAAATGAAATCCTCTGCAAGGTTGGGCGGATTAAAGGAAGCTCCCGCCTCTATAGGCGGTGAGTACTTCACGACATAAAAATATCATCATATATTGCCAATAATATAAATTTGTGATATACTATAAGCAAATTATTCAAAGAAAGGTCGTGTCAAAATGAAAGGCAAAAGATTCAGACGAAATATGCTGACTGCCGCAATTTTGGGAACATCTTTAGGTCTCAATAGTTGTGGTTTATATGGTCCTCCCCCCGAAAAGCCTATTACTGATGCTGAAATGTCATTATCAAGCCAATCACCATTTTCCGATCCATCAGACAAGACTTCAAAATTGGAATCCTCTAAAAAAGAATCCTCCAAACAGGATACTTCACCATTGGAAAGCAGCTATAATCCGTCAAAAGAAAAGGTTTACGGTATATATGGTCCGCCGCCGGAGGAATCTTCGGATGATGAATCGCATCAGTTAGAAAGTGAAACAACCCAGCTTGAATCATCTGAACCTGTCGAAATCAGTTTTGATCCTTCATCTAATATTTCTGAAAGTATATATGGTCCGCCTCCATTTTTGAACTCCTCAAATAATACAAGCAAAACGTCAGAAGTATCTGACGAAAGTAGTCATGAAACACCAACTGAGGAATCTTCCGACACAATCAAAACTTCTGAGATATCTGACGAAAGCAGTTATAATCCTGATATCGATATACCTGAGCCTTTATATGGTCCGCCTCCGTTTGATGAATCATCTTATTCTTCAGAAGTATCTGACGAAAGCAGTTATGATCCGTATTTCGATGTGCCTGAGGTTTTATACGGTCCTCCTCCGGAAGACGAATCATCTTATCCTTCAGAGGTATCTAACGAAAGCAGCTATGATCCGTATTTCGATGTGCCTGAGGTTTTATACGGTCCTCCTCCAGGCGATGATTACTGATTCACCAAACACTTGAATACAGAAAGGGTGTGTTACTGTGAGATTTTTCAAAAAATTATTCGGCAAAAAAAGAAAACAAAATCGTATTCAATGCTTATACGGTCCGCCCCCTGCTCCTTTATACGCTCCGCCTCCAATAAAACAGGACAATACAAACAATAATGAAACAGAAATATCTAATAAATCTGACTTTGACTCCGAAGAAAATATCTCACAGGAGCTTTACGGTCCACCGCCAGATGATATGTAAACTTATTTACGGAGGTAAATTTAATGGATTATATTACTAAAATATCCCAGCTTACCGAAATGGCAAAATATAAGGAAAAATTAAGAAAAGAACCTATACTGAAATTCCTTTTCTTTGAGCTTACCATGAGATGCAATGAAAGATGCCTGCACTGTGGAAGCTACTGTGGAGATGTAACCTCAGAGGAAATGCCTGTTGAAAAATATTATGAACTGCTTGACAAGGTAAAACAGGATTTTGATACCCTGCCTATGCTCTGTATCACAGGCGGTGAGCCTCTGCTTCGCAAGGAATTTTTCGATATAATGTCATACGCCAATAAACTCGGATATAAATGGGGCATGACAAGCAACGGTACTCTCATCACAGACGAAGTTGCTAAACGTCTTGAAGAAACAGGCATGAGAACTATATCAATCAGCCTTGACGGTCTTGAAGAAAATCATGACAGTTTCCGAAGAACCAAAGGCGGTTTTAAAAAAGCTGTCGATGGAATAAAAAATCTCCTCAAATACGACTTCTCGGAAGTTCAGGTAACTACCGTTGTCAACAAAAAGAATATTGATGACCTTGACGGGCTCTTTGAGCTTATGCAAGAGCTTGATGTAGATTCATGGAGAGTTGTAAACCTTGAGCCGATGGGCAGAGCTCTTTCCCTTGACGGATATATGCTCGAAAAACAGGACTATATCAAGCTGTTTGAATTTATCAAAACAAAACGTGAACAGGGCTATCCACTTACATACGGCTGTACACATTATCTCGGTCTTGAATATGAAAAGGAAGTCCGTGACTGGTATTTCATATGCAGTGCGGGAGTTTATACCGCAAGTATCCTCGCAAACGGTGATATATGTGCCTGTCTCGACATTGAAAGACGTCCTGAAACTATCGAGGGCAACATCCTTAAAGACGATTTCACAGACGTATGGAAGAATCGTTTTAAAATATTCCGTACACCTCTCTGTGAGAGAAATGAAAAATGCAGTCACTGTGATTCAAAATATTTCTGTGGCGGAGGCTCATATCATAGTTGGGATTACTCAAATGACCGCCCGCTTATATGCTTCAAAGACATGATATTCTGAAAAATCAAAAACACGACAGAAATGCTTTTACATCTCTGCCGTGTATTTTTTATGATTATTTAACTGTTACAAGGAAATATTTTTTGGATATTGTACCGTCAAAATCTTTTGCTTTTACACATATATTATAATCTGTACTCTTATACGGTTTTACTACTATCTTATTGTTTTCTTTATAGCCCTGCTTTATTGTCCACTTTGAATCAGATACCTTCTTGTAAAGAACTGCATATTCAGGCACGCCTGTTCCGCCTATTGATGAAGCGTTCACTGTAACCGTCTCGCCTCTTTTAATAGTCGCTGCGGAAATTGTCGAGTTATTTTTCAGCTTTTCATTTACCTGTACTTCAAAAAATTTCTTTACTATCTTTCCCGTACCGTCTTTTACTTTGATACATACATCATACATTGTTGCTTTTGCAGGCTTGACAGTTATAATTTCATTCGTACTGTAATTCTGCTTTACAGTCCACTTTTTATCAGACTTCTTCTTGTAAAGCACAGCGTATGTATAATTGCCGTCACCGCCTTCTGCATACCCTTCAACATCAAATGTACCGCCCAAGGCTATTCTATCTCTCGAAATTCTGGAATAATTCTCCAACTCAGTCGCATATCTGCCTTTTTGTCCCAAAAGAGAATGTGTGCTTTTGACATACACATGTCCATCATTGTCCTCATGAAGTACAACTACATCTATAAATCTGTCTGCATCAGGAACTATTGCATATGTCTCACCGAGAATCGCATAATCCGTACCTTCATTGTTATGCTTCTCGCCAAGGAATGCAAGTGTTCTGCAGCCCCAGCCGTCATGCATATTAAAGAATTTGTCATATACCTTCTTTACATTTTCAGGCAAGCCCGCTCCGCTCATATCATCTGCAATTTCCATACTGCCACACGGTGGTTGCTGCGGCAGAGGATATGAATAAGATGTTTCATAATCCTTCAAATTAAAATCACTTACATATATCTTAGCCTTTTCTTCACCATTTCCACTCAACGGATCATATATTGTTACTTCTTTGAGTGAAATATTGCCATTGTTCAAGCGTTCCTGACATATCAAAGCATAATTATATCCTGCAACGACCTGTGTGCCGTAGTATGCTATCGGAGTGAGCGGAAGTCCATTATATCCCTCCATTGCCTCATCAAATGCTCTTTGTACATAATCGGGTAAAACGGATTCTTCTTCAATCACTTCACTTGAAACCCATACATCATAGAGGTTGATAGTCGCTGATACAGGTATAAAGCTGCTTGTCGCCACAGGTACAGTAATTGCCGCTGATATCATCACTGCAAATATTCTTTTCCAAAAACTTTTCTGATACATAACAAACACCCTTTCATATTATTTTTTATTGTCGATAAGTACAAAGTCCACCGTACCGAGTGCTATCTCAGCCGATTTTACCTGTATACTTACGATATCACCTATTGAATAGCTGATTCCGCTTCTTGCATCCCTTGTGGTAGTGGTACCGTTGTATTCAAAATACGCTCTTTCATCATCTATAAGACTTACAAATCCCTCGATACCGTTCTCTATCGCTACAAACAAGCCCTTATTCGTGATACCCGAAACAACTCCCTGATGTATCTCGCCGATATGCTTGGTCATATACTCCGCTGCATAGAATTTCTCACTCTCACGTTCTGCCCTCATAGCTCTAAGTTCTCTTTCCGAGGACATCTTTGATGACTTCTTGGCAAACTCATCATATTTTGCACTTATCACATCAACAGGCACTCCACTTACAAGGTCTGTTAATATTCTGTGTATAGATGTATCAGGATAACGTCTTATCGGAGATGTGAAATGACAGTAATCCTCCAGTGAAAGACCGAAATGTCCCAAAGGTCTCTCATCATACCTTGCCTTTGCCATTGAACGCAAAACCTGTGTAGAGATAAGTCTTGCATAGGGTGTTTCCTTGGCTTTGTTTATAAGTGCAGCAAGGTCTGTCTGATGTACTCCCTCTTTCAATCTTCTCCCGTTGAAGCCGCATATTGCTGCTAACTGAGCCAATGCTTCCAGCTTATCGGGATCGGGTGCCTCATGTACACGGTATACAAACGGTATACCTGCACTTTTTGCATACAATGCTGCTGCCCTGTTCGCCATTATCATAAATTGTTCGATAAGCTCCTCGGCATTGCCCCTGTCTCTTTCAGATACGTCTATACATACTCCGTTTTCGTCAAGCACAAATCTTAATTCTGTAGTTTCTATCTCCAGTTCACCACGCTGTTTTGCCTTAGCCTTGAGAAGCTCTGCCAATTCTTGTGCGGCAAATATCTCGTCATACACCTCTGCATATTTCTCTTTAAGACTTTCATCAGCCGTATTATCTATTATCTTATTTACCTCGGAATACACTCCCCTGACTTTTGATATTATAACACTTTTCTCAAACCTGTAATCAACTATTTCAGCCTTTTCATCAAGTATCATTATCGCTGAAAATGTCAGTTTTTTAGTTCCTGCATTGAGCGAACAGCAGCCATTTGATATCTCAACAGGAAGCATCGGTATCACCCTGTCGGCAAAATAAACTGAAGTTCCCCTGTCCATCGCATTTTCATCAAGAAGTGTACCCTCTCTGACATAATGCGATACATCAGCTATATGTACGCCTAATTCCCAACCCTTGTCAAGTTTCTTAACAGATATGGCATCGTCAAGGTCTTTGGCATCTTCACCGTCTATTGTAAATATCGGCTCGTTTCTCAAATCAAGTCTCTTTGCAATTTCCTCATCTGTAATAGGCATAGCTGCTGCCATTGCCGCCTCATGCTTGACTGCAACAGTGAATTTTGTGGGTATTCCGTTGGCATCTATTATTGCATCTGCACATATCCTGGCACTGTCAGCAGCACCGTATATCTTTATGACTCTTGCATTTATCCTCTTGGTCTTCTGGTCAAACGCAACTGCCGCCTTGACTTTATCGCCGTTTTTGGCTTTGAGCGAACCGCCTTTCACTATCGGCAGTGCATGGGCAAATCCCGTATCAGGCTGTATATATCCGTCTCTGCTGTGTCCGTATAATACATCTTTCAGATAAATTCCCGTTATAACACGGGTACCCTTTTCAAGTATCTTATAAACTTCTCCGGCAGGTCCTTTGGCTTCCATCACGATATTTCTGAGCATTACAGTATCGCCCGGCATTGCTCCCTTATCACTTGCCCCAGGAATAAAAACATCAGCCATGTTTTCATCTTCGGGATGAGCAAAACAAAAACTTCCCGAATGTCTCACGATAGTTGCTTTCAGATATCCCGCATTCTTCGGAAGCGATATCTTTTTTGTCCTGCTCTGATTAAGTAAAATAACTTCTCCCTTGCCCTCAAGATATGAAACGGCATTATTGAAATCCTCCGTATCCATACCGGACATAAGCCATAATTCCTTTCTCTCGACAGGCTCATTCTGTTCATTAAGAATATCCAATATTATCTTATTATCATCTGTATTCATTTATATCTCCTTTTAAAATTTCACTCAGTCATGAAAAGTATACCCAGTGTACCCGGACCGCAATGTGACGAGATAGTGCAGCTTGCCCTCTCGATAAATATTTCCGTAAAATAGTGCAGCTTTTCAAGCTCTGCCTTCACTATCTCCACATATTCATCACCTATGCCGGCATGAGTTATAAATATCTTGTCATTTCGTATATTCTCATATTTTTCAAGCTGCTCATGCACATACTGCACAAGAACGTTTTCAAGTTTACCTCTGTATTTCTTGCCGACAGTCATTGAACCGTCCTTATTCGACACCTCAATGCAGGGCTTCAGCTTCAGCAGATTTGCTCCGAGCATTGCAAGAGTTGAACATCTTCCTCCTGCTCTGAGATAATCGAGCTTATCTATTATAAAACTCGAATGACATTTCGGGACAAGTCCCTTTATTTCCTCCACTATTTCATTTGCCGGCATACCGTCAGCTATTCTTTTGGCAGCTTCGATTACAAGATGTCCGCTGCCTGATGACAGATTGCACGAATCTATCGGATAGACGTGTCCTTCAAATTCTCTTGCCGCCGTCACACAATTCTGATATGATGACGATATTGCCGAACCTAAGTTTATATGTATTATATCATAGCCTTCTTCGACAAGCGGTCTGAATTTATCTATATATTCCTGAGTATTTATGGCAGACGTTTTCGGGAGCTTGCCTGTTCTGGCGAAATTTTCATAGATATCATCCGGCTTTATATTCACTCCGTCATCATAGCTTTTATCCTCAAGGACTATATGCAAGGGCATAAGCTCCGCCTTACATCTTTCAAGCAGTTCACCTGATACATCACAGGTACTGTCCGCACTTAAAAATATCTTTGCCATGTCATCACTCCTCATCATCTGAAAGTCCTTCTATTGCCTGCTTGACTCTTATATCCTTTCCCGTAAATGTAAGCACTTTATATGCACCTAAAATTCTTGATGAAATTCGCTGATCATAAATTTTCGGTATTTCATTAAAATCAAAATTAGTACTCATTATCGTTGGTTTTGATTCTGCAAGTCTTTTATTGATTATAGTATACAGCGTTGACATAAGAAAAGCTGTCATAAATTCCGTTCCGAGATCGTCAAAGATAAGAAGGTCACATTCCATCAATGCTCTTTCTGTATCATCTATTTTTTCATTAAAACGCTCATACTCCATTTTTTTGCACACTGTCGAAGCTGAAACGTATATAACACCGTATCCCCTGTCAACAGCAGCTTTTGCTATTGCAAGTGAAATGTGTGTCTTGCCGAGTCCCGACTTTCCCATCATCAGAATACTTCGGGAATTTTGCGAAAAGCCATTCGCATAGTCCTTGCAGTAATCCAATATTTTCTTCATGTCATCTCGTTCACTTTCATCATAGTAATCGACCGAAAGCGTATCAAAACCGCAAAGCTTCAAGCTCGAAGAATTATTTATTCTCTCATATTCAAAATCTCTTATTATATTCTTCATACAAGTACACATTTTATCATTTACATATCCTGTATCTTGGCATTTATCGCACTTATACCATTTTTCAAGATAATTTGGCGGAAAACCGAGTTTTGCTATTATATCATCAATTCTTTTCTGACTTGTCTGATTCTTAATTTTAAGATTTTCAAGCTCACTTTTGACATCCTTACCGCTGTATACCGCTCTGGCTGCATCAAGTGATGTTCTTGCGATTCTTCTCTCAAGCTCTCTTGCTTCAGGTGAACGATTAAAAAGTATGTTTCGCCTTTCTTCAAGAGCATTCTCACTTTCGATTCTTCTCCTGTCCAAAATTGTTTTGGCTTTTAAATACGATTCTTTAGAATATCCCACATCATTCACACTCTTTTCTTCAAGCTCAATTCCTTTAATTTTTCCAAATCTTCGTTTAAACCACTGTTATTTGATGCTTTCGAGGAATTTCGTTTGCTTTCTATTTCATTTTTAGCCTTTTCAACGGTAGTTATTCCCCTGTTGTGCCAGCCCTCAACGATTTTTTTCATATATCCAGGATTATATTTTCCTATGCTGTTGACACAGGTCTCATAAGCAAATCTTATAAGTTCTTCACTCAGCTTCCACTGATCAATCCACAGCTCTGCTGTATCTATCTCCTGTTCTGTCGGCGAATGACAGTCTCCTATTATTTTTTGTATTTTTACTGCAGAAGCTTTTCCTGCTTCCAAACGTTTTATTTCCTTGTCTGCACTGTTAAGATCGAATATTTCCTTCTTCCACCATTTATCTGCCATTTGCTTTATCGAGCCGGTATAGCACCTGTTTACGCTTTTCAGATACTGCATCATCATTATTATAACTTCTATCGGCATTCCATAATACTCATGTATAAAAAGCAACACGGACTTATCATTTGTACTTGTCATTCTTTCGTACATATTATCAGCCATTTCCATCAAATAAGCAATATTTTTATCCTCTGACATTCTTTTTGATGTATATTCCAAGTCAATTTGATACATTCTGACCTTCGGAGTTTTCTTTTCTTCTTTTTGTTCCTCATCTTTTCGTTCATGAACAGGAGCATTGATATTTTTATCATCACTCTGAGTTTCAGCAGTTTTTACCTCATTTCCACTCGGTGAGATAACCCCGACCTGCACCCAGTACTGCATACAATCCTTAACATCTGCCGTCTGCATATTCAACGCTTTTGATATTTCATCTATATCAAATTTTTCTCCGCTGTGCCTGAGCATCCAAAGTATTACTTTAAGCTGAGTAGCACCTGCCAGCTTTATATGCTCATCAACTATAACATTCGGCACCGCAAAAACACCGTTCCATATCCCAAAATTCACACTGTACTCCATAATGACTCCTCCAATATCATTATATCACTTTTTATTCATACAATCAACTTTTACAAATATTTTTATCCATTTTTTCTGCATATTCCAGAAGATTTTCCTTTTTATTCTCTATTTCCTCATCAATGACTTTCATAAGAAGCTGATTCAGACAATAGCCTATCTCCCTGCCATTTTTTATTCCTATATCCTTCAGATCCTGTCCGTTTATCTTCAGCATCTTCAGTGTGAAATCGTTATTTTCCTCACGCTCTTTGTAATACATTGTTTCAAGAAAATCTATATATTCCAGTGTCTCTTTTATATAACTCTCATTCTGAGCCTTTGCATCGGCTCTTTTCAACTCAAGAAGCTCGGGAAAAAGCTCCATTCCTGATTTTGCCATAAGCCGTCTTATACTTTTCCTTACAAACGGTCTTATATCATGCAGTCTTATCAGCTTACAGACATCCGATATCGTCTTATTGTCACTCTTTAACCGTCTCAATACCACTTCAGCGATATCTGCACTTAATTCGGGATGTCCGTGAAAATGTCCCGTTCCATTTTCATCCACCGTGAATTTTGCAGGCTTTCCTATATCATGGAAAAGTGCTGCAAGTCTCAGCTTCTTTTCAGCTCTTATACCCGATACTACCTTGACCGTATGTGTCCAGACATCATATACATGATGCGGATTATGCTGTTCAAAACCTATCATTGGCTTTATCTCAGGCACTATCTCAGCTATAACATCGGGATATCCGAGAAGTACAGCCTCAACATTTTCACCCTGAAGTATCTTTATCAGCTCGGACATTATCCTTTCCTTCGAGATATTTTTCAAAAGATACGCATTTTTATGTATACTTTTGGCAGTCCTTTTTTCGATATCAAATCCGAGTACGCTTGAAAAACGCAATGCCCTGAGTATCCTCAAAGCGTCCTCACCGAATCTCCTGTCCGGACTTCCCACACATCTTATTACTTTATTTTCTATATCCCCGACACCCTGAAAATAATCCTGCAATCCTCTTTGTTTATTGTACGCAAGTGCGTTAACGGTAAAATCCCTTCTTGACAAGTCTTCTCTCAAGTCCCTTACAAATGTCACACTTTCGGGATGACGGTTATCAGTATATTCACCGTCAGTACGGAATGTCGTTATCTCATAATTCTCCCCGTCTACCCTGATAGTCACTGTACCGTGCTTGATACCGTTCTCTATGATATTCTCCATGCCAAGAACCGAAAGCGTTTCATCAGGCAGTGCAGATGTACATATATCCCAGTCATGAGGCTCCTTTCCCATAACACTGTCCCTTACACATCCTCCTACTGCATATGCTTCATATCCTTTTTCTTCCAATCTGTTTATTATCCAATCCACAGATTTCGGAACATTTATCTTCATTTTACTTTACCTTCCTTAAAAATAAAGCATCTTCAATGCATGTTATAACATTGAAGATGCTGTCCGAATCAATTTTCTGCAAATATATTACTCTTCTGAACTTTCAGTTGCTGAAGTCTCTTCTGAACTCTCAGTTGCTGAAGCCTCTTCTGAACTTTCAGTTGCTGAAGCCTCTTCTGAACTCTCAGTTGCTGAAGCCTCTTCTGAACTCTCAGTTGCTGAAGCCTCTTCTGAACTTTCAGTTGCTGAAGCCTCTTCTGAACTTTCAGTTGCTGAAGCCTCTGTTGAACTTTCGGTTGTTGAAGCCTCTGTTGAACTCTCAGTTGTTGAAACCTCTGTTGAACTCTCAGTTGTTGAAACCTCTGTTGAACTTTCGGTTGTTGAAGCCTCTGTTGAGCTTTCTTCAACCACTGACACCTCAGAAACAACTGATGTTTCGGGAGTTTTGGTATCTTCCTTCTGTTTGCCTGTAAGTCCGAAATATGAAAGTGCATTCAAAAGTACGACCAACAGAAAAAATGCTATTGCACAATATTTCGTTATCTTTGCAAACAGTGCATCTGCTGTCTTTGCCTTGCCCCTCTGAAGAAATGAATCTGCACCGCCTGTTATTGTACCGAGTCCAGAATCATGTCCCTCCTGAAGTATGATAACGATTATCATTATTATTGAAAAGATAAGTACTAATGCTCCGACCAATATTTCCCAAATTCCCATATTTAAAAATCCTCCAATTACTTTAACAATGCCTAACTATAATAACATATTTACTTTTCAAAATCAAGTATCTATCGGAAATTTTGAATGATTTTAATACATAAAATTTTCTTTTGATAATTTGTAACAATTTATCAGTAAATTGCCAAGTACAAATATTTATGCCAATTTGAACAACGGATTCCTCGCTTCGCTCGGAATGACAAAACTAAATTCATAGAAATAACAAAACTGAATTCAGTTGAATGTCATCTGTTCGCCTTCCTCGTCACCTCTCGGAAGCTGTCCTGATGATGGTACTGATTTTGCCCTGTATCTGTCGGGATTCTTCAACATTCCCTCTTTATATACCTCCGCTGTCATTATACGATGTCCCTTTGCCAATCTGAATACCGCTACTCCCTGTGTATTCCTTGAGGTCTTCGCAAGCAAATCGGATGACTTGAATATCATTATCCTGCCCGATGACGCTTTTAACATTATTTCACTCTCATCATCCTCAACATACAATATTTCCGCAAGCTTATCTTTATCCGAATATGCTCCCGTCAGCTTCTTCCTGTTTGTCTTTGTCGCATAGGATTCCAACGGTACCTTTGCAGCTTTGCCATTCTCGAAAAAGAAAAATACATATCCATGATAATCCTTTGTCGGTATCATGTATATTGCATTTTCTCCATTGTCAAACTCTAATTTTGAAGGTATATATTCTCCCAATACACTTGCCTTTGTATCACTGAAAATCGGTGCTTTTGTTTTATACGCCTGACACTTATCCGAAAAGAATATAATATCGGTATTATTCGTTGTTTCAAAGTGCTGTAACATCTCGTCGCCTTCTTTGAACTTCTGTTCTCCGCCCATTCTCAGCGACAACGGTGTTATCTTTTTGAAATAACCCTCTTTAGTGAAAAACAGATTCACGGCGTAATCAGGCACTTCTTCCTCAATTTCCTCCTCAATCTCATCAGCGTATATTATCATACTCTTTCTCGGCTGAGCGTATTTTTTGATGATATTCTCAAGCTCTTTTATGATAATTTTTTTTATCTTCGAGTCACTTCCGACTATTTCCTCCAACTCCGAAATATCCTTTTCAAGCTGTGAAATATCCTCTGTTCGCTTTAATATATATTCCCTGTTAAGATTCCTTAATTTTATCTCAGCTACATATTCCGCCTGTATATCATCTATTCCAAATCCTGCCATTAAATTCGGTACGACCTGAGTTTCTTCCTCTGTATTCCTGATTATATTTACAGCCTTGTCTATATCAAGAAGAATCTTTTCCAATCCTCTCAGCAAATGCAGTCTGTCACGCTTTTTATTCAAATCAAAATATGTTCTTCTCTTGACACACTCTATTCTGAATGCCGTCCATTCATTCAATATTTCTCTTACACCCATTACTTTCGGTGTGCCTGCTATCAGTATATTGAAATTACACGAAAAGCTGTCCTCTAATGGTGTCATCTTATACAGCTTCTGCATTAATTTATCGGGATTTATTCCTCTCTTTAAATCTATAGTTATCTTCAAGCCATCTATGCCCGTTTCATCTCGTACATCTGCTATTTCCTTGATTTTACCCTGCTTCACCAATTCAATTATCTTTTCAATAACAGCCTCTGATGTAGTCGTTTGCGGAATACTCGATATATCTATGCAGTTCGCAAATTTATCATAGCTGTATCTGCCACGCAAACGCACACTTCCACGACCTGTATTATAGATATTTTCAATAACTTTCCTGTCGTATATTATCTGAGCTCCGCCTGTGAAATCGGGTGCAAGAAGTGTTGACATTATATCGAATTTTTCGTCTTTGAGAAGTCCTATGGTTGTACGGCATACTTCCTCCAAATTGAATGAACATATTGAACTTGCCATACCAACTGCTATACCTGTATTAGCATTCACCAAGACTGACGGAAATGCCGCTGGCAACAATGTCGGCTCTTTCAGCGTATTATCATAGTTATCCACGAAATCAACTGTATCCTTGTCAATGTCATTGAACAACTCATTGCATATACTGTCCAATTTAGCTTCCGTATATCTTGATGCTGCCCATGCCATATCCCTACTGTAAAATTTTCCGAAATTGCCCTTTGAATCTACAAACGGATGCAGAAGTGCTTCATATCCTCGACTCAATCTTACCATTGTATCATATATCGCACTGTCACCGTGAGGATTTAATTTCATGGTCTGTCCGACTATATTCGCTGATTTTGTCCTTGTTGTACCCAAAAGCCCCATTTTATACATTGTATAAAGCAGTTTCCTGTGTGACGGCTTGAATCCGTCTATTTCGGGTATCGCTCTCGACAAAATTACGCTCATTGCATACGGCATATAATTTTCTTCAATCGTGGAGGCGATTTTTTGTTCGACAATCTCCCCTGCCCCTGCAATATATCCCTGCATTTTCGGCATTTGCCCGCTTACTGATGTTTTCTTTTTTCTTGCCATAAATTCCCTTTACTCCTCAAAAAATATTATCCTGCTATCTGTGCTTCTTCAATTCCATTTTCCAATGTTCCGTAAACCAATATACAATGTCCCCAGAACATATCGTCATCATCATAATATACGTCAAAGCCGTTTTCATCATAGCCTATTGAATTAAGTACCATTCTTTGGGCAAATCTTTCTTCGGTTATCTCAATGAATGGTTCTCCGTCCTCCAAACTGTCCTGCAACCAGTCGTTTGCACAGTCGGTCAATGACTTTGCCGCAAATTCCCTTATCCTTTTATCCCACTTATCAAATTCCGATATAAATTTTTTAAATTCACTGATTAATCTGTCAACAGTTTCTTTGTCGTTTATATCGTCAACCGAAATACCAAAATATATATTCTGACCGCTTATTTCAACTTCTCCCTCAATATCACCTTCATCAACTGTCATCTCACCTAAAATTTCATCTGTAATTTTCATAAAAATCCCTCCTAATTTATTCTAATGGTGTAATGTCAATTCCGTTTTCGTCTATATATTCAAGTGCCGCAATAATCGCATTTGGTATTGACATATTACGACTTGCCGCAAATTCTCTAATATAATCAACTTTTTCGGGCTTTATACAAAAAGATATTGATTTATAGTGTTCTTTACCATATTGCTTTTTATATTCGTTTTGATTAAATTTTTTCTCGTTGTTTTCCATATATCCTCCTAATTATGACACATCAAGGTCATCTATATATTTATAGCCGTTCTCTACGATATAATCTTTTCTTCCGCTTAAATTATCTCCAAGCAGTATATCAAACATTTCTGATGTTTTCTTTGCATCATCAGGCATGATTTTTATTAATCGCCTTGTTGACGGATTCATTGTCGTTAAACTCATCATATCAGGCTCGTTTTCACCAAGTCCCTTTGAACGCTGTACAGTGAATTTATTTTTGCCTATCTGCTTGATAAACTGCTCTTTCTCCGCCTCTGTATACGCAAAATATACTTTCTCCTTTGAGGTTATCTCATACAACGGTGATTCCGCTATGAATACCTTGCCTTCCTCGATAAGTGTCGGTGTCAGTCTGTATATCATTGTAAGTAAAAGTGTTCTTATCTGAAAACCGTCAACGTCTGCATCAGTACAGAATATTATCTTGTTCCACCTTAACAGATTCAGGTCAAACGAGGATAATTCTTTATTCGCCTTTGATTTAACTTCCACTCCACAGCCAAGCACTTTCAACAAATCTGTTATTATTTCACTCTTGAATATCTTGTCATAGTCGGCTTTCAGACAGTTCAAAATCTTTCCACGAATTGGGATTATCGCCTGAAAATCGGGGTTTCTTGCCTGCTTACACGCTCCCAATGCTGAATCTCCCTCAACTATGAAAAGTTCTCTTTCCTCTTTATTCTTGCTTCGGCAGTCAACGAATTTCGCTACTCGCCCCGTCATATCCATATTTCCCGAAAGTGTACGCTGTATATTTAAACGTGTCTTTTCGGCACTCTCACGGCTTCGTTTATTTATAAGAACCTGTGTGGAAATCTTATCAGCGTCAAGTTTATTTTCTATGAAATAGACCTCCAACTGATGTCTCAGATATTCCGTCATAGCTTCCTGTATGCCCTTATTTGTAATGGCTTTCTTCGTCTGATTCTCGTAAGATGTCACACTTGAAAATGACGATATTACTATTACAAGGCAGTCTTTTACATCTTCAAAATTTATTTTACTCTCGTTTTTATTATATTTTCCATTCTGTTTAAGATAGCTGTCTATCGAATACACAAAGGCATTTTTCACAGCCTTTTCGGGAGCTCCGCCATATTCCAGCCAGCTTGAATTGTGGTAATACTCAGATACGCTCACTTTATTTGAAAATGCCAGTGCTATATTTATCTTCGTTTTATATTCAGGCTTATCGTCACGGTCACTTACCATTCTTTCAGTCTGCCATGACTGTATCTGTGAAATGGCATTTTCCCCGACAAGCTCTTTTACATGGTCAACGATACCATTCTCATATTTGAATTCCTGTACGTCAAATTTACCGTCTTTTTCTGTACGGAAAATGAATTTTATTCCTGCATTGACTACTGCCTGTCTTTTTATTATATCTATATAGTATTCATCAGATATATTTATATCCGTGAATACCTCCAAGTCAGGCTTCCAGTGTATCTTTGTACCTGTTTTTTTACCCATGTACTGCTCACGGTGAAGACCTCCGATATTTTCACCTTTCTCGAAATGCAGGGTAAATCTTGTTCCGTCACGCCTGATATCTACGTCCATGTATTCGGACGAATACTGCGTTGAACAAAGTCCAAGACCGTTCAGTCCAAGCGAAAATTCATAGCTTTCCGCCTGTGCATTGTTATATTTACCGCCTGCATACAGCTCACAAAATACCAGTTCCCAGTTGTATCTTTCTTCATTTTTATTATAATCAACGGGTATGCCTCGTCCGAAATCCTCTATTTCAATGGAATTATCTGCATACTTTGTGATAATAATTTCATTGCCGTAGCCTTCTCTTGCCTCGTCTATTGAATTTGAAAGTATCTCGAATACAGAGTGCTGACAACCCTCTATACCGTCTGAACCGAATATTACGGCAGGTCTTTTTCTAACCCTGTCTGCTCCTTTGAGTGATGTTATACTTTCATTTCCGTAAGTCTGCTGTGATGTTTTCTTTGCCAAAACTTTTCCTCTTTTCAATTTTCATACTTTTTTATAGTGTCCTTTGCCCATTTCAACGCAAATTCTTCAAAGGACATCTCATGTGATAATGATTTTTCCGTATCATCTATATCAATATAACCGACAGTGCCGTTTTCGTTTAATATCCCGAATTTTCCGCAACCGTAGTCCGCTATGACAAGCATATTTGTTCTTTTATATTTATTTTCAAGTTCCTCTATCGAATAAAATCCATAAGCCACTCCTGCACCGCCATTTCCTACCTGTGTCAGAAATTCAACATATCCCTGTGGCAATTTGATTTTATGACGTTCTTCAAAATCTCTCACTTTGGAAAGCGGTACAACTGCATTGAATGTATATTGATGATATTCTGCACCGAATTCTTCAAACTCTCTGTCAAGTTCTCTCAATCTTCCGACAAGCCTTGTAAATTCCAGTGCAAAAGGCGACATTCTCGGCAAATCATTATGAAACACTTGTCTGATTTTGTCAAGTCCTGTTATATTTATCGTTTCAGGCTCTTTTTTTATCATATCAAGTCCGAGTATCTCCATTTTATCCCCTCAATTCCTTGATTTTATCACGCAAATATGCAGCGTGTTCAAATTCCAGTAATTTTACTGCCGCTTTCATTTCCTTTGTCAACTGCTCTATCAGCTTTTCACGTTCTGCCTTTGTCAGCTTTTGCTTCGGCTTACTGCTGTCATCACTGTGAGTGGATATTTCAAGTATATCACTGACTTTTTTCTGTATTGTCTGTGGGATAATGCCGTGTTCTTCATTATATTTCTGCTGTATTGCTCGTCTTCTTTCGGTTTCTTCGATAGCCTTTTCCATTGAGTCCGTCACTATATCCGCATACATGATAACTTTACCGTCTGCATTTCTGGCGGCTCTGCCTATGGTCTGTATCAATGAACGCTCACTACGCAAAAATCCCTGTTTATCTGCATCAAGTATCGCTACAAGTGATACTTCTGGTATATCCAAACCCTCTCTCAAAAGATTTATACCTACCAATACATCAAATTCACCCAATCGCAAGTCCCTGATAATTTCCATTCTCTCAACCGTGTCTATATCATGGTGCATATATCTTACTTTTATTCCGACAGTTTTCAGATATTCCGTCAAATCCTCAGCCATTTTCTTTGTGAGAGTGGTGATAAGAACTCTCTGTTTTTTCTCTGAACGGATATTTATTTCAGATATTAAGTCATCTATTTGTCCGTCTATTGGTCTTAGACTGATTTCGGGGTCTAACAAGCCTGTCGGTCTGATGACCTGTTCAGCTATGACCTTGCTTTTTTCTTTCTCGAAATCTCCTGGAGTTGCACTGACAAATACCGCCTGATTCACTCTTTCATAGAATTCATCAAAATTCAGCGGTCTGTTATCATAAGCTGACGGTAAACGGAATCCGAAATTGACAAGATTATCCTTTCTGCCCCTGTCACCTCCGTACATTCCACGAACCTGTGGCAGTGTTACATGAGATTCGTCTACAAAAAGCAAGTAATCTTCGGGGAAATAATCCAAAAGTGTATACGGTGCAGAGCCTGCTGGTCTGCCCAAAAGTACCCTTGAATAGTTCTCTATACCATGACAAAAGCCTATTTCTCTGAGCATCTCTATATCATAATTTACTCTTTGCTGTATTCTTTCAGCTTCAAGAAGTTTGCCCTTGTCCTCGAAATATTTCACTCTCTCGGCTAATTCCTTTTCGACATTATCTATCGCTATTTCCAATTTCTCTTTGGGAATTATATAATGTGATGCAGGATATATCGCTGTATGCTTTAAAATTCCAATAACTTCACCTGTAACGGGATTCACTTCCGAAATCCTGTCTATCTCGTCACCGAAAAATTCCACTCTTATCACCTTATCGCTTGATGATACAGGGAATATCTCAACGACATCTCCTCTGACTCTGAATGTATTTCGCTTGAAATCAATGTCATTTCTTTCATACTGCAATTCAACCAATTTTGCAAGTAATTCATCTCTTGATTTTTCCATTCCCGGTCTTAATGATATTACCATGTTACGGTAATCTATCGGATTTCCGAGAGTATATATACATGATACACTTGATACTATAATAACATCTCGTCTTTCGGACAATGCAGACGTTGCCGAATGTCGCAATTTGTCTATCTCGTCATTTATGGCACTGTCTTTTTCTATATAAGTGTCAGTCGTGGGAATATATGCTTCGGGTTGATAATAGTCATAGTATGAAACAAAATATTCAACGGCATTTTCGGGGAAAAATTCCTTGAATTCCGAACAAAGCTGTGCCGCCAATGTCTTGTTGTGTGCCAATACAAGTGTCGGTCTGTTGAGTTCCGCAATAATATTCGCCATTGTAAAAGTCTTTCCTGAACCCGTCACACCTAAAAGTGTCTGTTCTTTATTTCCTGCATTGATACTGTTCAAAAGCGTTCTTATAGCCTGTGGCTGGTCACCTGTCGGTTTATAGTTCGATACAAGTTTGAATCTGTCCATTATATCACACCTTAACTCAAATTCTCAAACAAAGATTTGTCCATTTCATCAAGTACCCTGCACACTTCTTCATAATCAGGTCGGGGCAGACAATCCTCATAAATATATTCCGATAACTTTCCATCAATCACGGGAAATGTAAATCTTTCATGCCTTGAAAGATTGTTAAGTAATTTTTTAGTTTGATTTAAGTCACTATAATCATACAAATCCAAAATAAGACCGTTATCATCATAAGTATATATTTCTGCTGTGCAACCGCTTACATCAGAACCAACAAGACTGTAAACAAAATAATCCGTCAGTCTGTTTTGTCCGTCATAAATACATTCACTTATATTGATAATTCCGATATTTTCATCAAATGTTATTCCATATTCCCTGTTATCTTCATATACCAAAAATTCATGTCTGTCAAGGTCGCCATATTTATCAACAATCAGCAATTTATGTTCACTGTCAAATCCATAACGATAATATGGTTTTTGCTTGGGTATGTTTTTGACCTTTTTTCCTCGGCTTGCATTTTGTATTACAATATCCATTACGACAGTCGGACAATAATATCCCCTGTGAAAAGCCTGTCCGCCTTTGGAATATTCTTGGCACTCACACTTTGCAAGTAACTTATTATACTCGTCTGAATATGAATTCTGATATTCAGAAAAAACTTTCCCGATTTCTTCAATTTTCTTTACAAAGTCCTTTTCTTCCATATCCTCTCGATTTGGAATCGGCTTCTGATAATTCGCAAAATGCAATTTCTGAGATTCAGCACCACTTTTTCTTATTTCTTCAATTTTATCCCAAAGTTCTTTATCTATCATTATATATCACTCCGTTAAACGCTTTTTTCTTAAAAGTGAACCTTTCGGTATTTCAATTTCTGTCGGCATGGTTAATTTCTGCATGGCATGAGGAGCTACTTCTATGGACTCGCCCTTGTCATTGAACATCTTTTCGACTTTCACATTAAACGGCACTCCGCTTGGCGGAAGTACATCAAGTGTATCTCCCGTGAAAAATCTGTTTCTCTGTGTCAGATATGCCACTCCGTCTTTATAGTCATCACATACCGCCACTACATCATAATGACGAATATATCCGCCGTTTGATGTCACCTGTCCAGGCTCTCCTCCATAGAAAAAGCCTGTATTATATTCCCTGTGGCTGACCTTCTCCAATTCCTCTTTTATCCAGTCGGCTAATTTCCAGTTATCTCCCTGTGCATAGTAATCATCAAGTGCATGACGATATGCGTTAGTCGTAACAGCCACATAATAAGCTGACTTTGCCCTGCCCTCGATTTTAAGGCTCTTTGCACCTGCTTTCAGAACATCATCTATATGTTCTATCATGCACAAGTCCCTTGAATTATATAAGTATGTACCGTCACTTTCTTCAACAACAGGAAAATACTGTCCCTCTCTGTGTTCCTCGTATAAGTGATACTTCCACCTGCAAGGCTGGGCACAATCTCCCCTGTTTGCATCTCTGCCCGTCATGTAGCTTGATATAAGGCATCTCCCCGAAAATGATACGCACATTGAACCGTGTACAAATACTTCCAATTCAAGTTCGGGATTTGTCTTTGCCCTTATCCCTGCAATGTCCTCCAAGGTAAGCTCTCTTGCCAATACAACTCTCTTTGCACCCATTTCATAAAGCACTCTCGCTGTCTGATAATTCACTATACCTGCCTGTGTTGAAACGTGCCTTTCGACCTTCGGTGCATATTTCTCGGCAAGCGACATAACACCCAAATCCGCTATTATAAATGCGTCTACACCGCAATCCTGAGCCTGCTCAAGAAATTCAGGCAGTCTGTCTATCTCATTGTTTCTCGGAAGTGTATTACACGTCACATACACATTTACATTCTTTTCATGTGCCTGTTCAACGGATTTTTTCAGCGTGTCCAAATCAAAATTAGCTGAAGCCGTTCTCATGCCGAATTCTTTTCCTGCCAGATATATCGCATCTGCTCCAAATTTCAAGGCACTGTCAAAGCACTCCTTATCTCCTGCCGGTGAAAGCAATTCTCCTCTAAACATATCCCAAAATACCCCCGTCACTTTATTTTACTGATTTTTTATTATATCCTTTTGTCATTCTGAGGAACGAAGTGACGAAGAATCTTTCAAAGATTCCTCGCTTTGCTCGGAATGACATAGAGCAATTTATTTTGTCGTTTACTATATATCCCTCAAAAAAATTCTATGATTTTGATTATATTATGACAAAGAGATTTTTGCAACCGTTATTTTTGTGAATTGTTGATTTTTGAGAGTATTTTTTTGTCCCTTTAATGCTGTTCTTTGGCACATTTTGTAATATTCCATAATTTTTAAACATTATTCCAAGAAAAATTTAAATATTTTTTGCTAAAAAGGTTGCATTTTTTTTAATTTTTGTGTAAAATGTATATAGCAGTATTGATGAATATTTCAATCATAACGTTTAAAGTCTTAATAAATTTTTAATATCAAAGTGAGGGAAATTATATGTCTAACAGACTTTTTCAGGGTGTTATCCATCAAATGCGTGACACTATCGACAGAACTATCGGTGTTATAGACGAGACTTCTGTTGTTATCGCCTGCAGTGAACTTGGAAAGATCGGTGAAGTCAATGAACATATCACCTCTGATATGCTCACCTCTTCCGCACCCTTTGTACTTAACGGCTATACATACAAATCCTTCGGCAACAAACCCCGTGGCGAATACGCTGTTTTCGTTGCCGGAAATGATTTTGCGGCACAGAAATATGCCGCTATACTTGCGATATCTCTCGGCAGTATCAAACAGTATTATGATGAGAAATACGACAGAGGAAACTTTATCAAAAATGTCATACTTGATAATATACTCCCCGGCGACATCTATCTCAAATCAAGGGAACTCCGCTTCAACGCCGATGTAACGAGAGTTTGTATGCTCATAAAGATATCTTCAAAGACAGACATCTCTGCATATGACGTTATACAGAATCTTTTCCCCGACAAAAACAAGGACTTCGTTATAAATATCAACGAAACTGACATTGCCCTCGTTAAGGAGATCAGAAATGACATTGATTCAAAGGATCTCGAAAAGCTTGCAAGCTCTATTGTTGATACTCTCTCAGGCGAATTCTATACACACTGTCTTATCGGTATCGGCACTCCGGTTGTCGGCATTAAAGATCTTGCACGCTCATTCAAGGAGGCTCAGGTTGCCCTTGAGGTCGGAAAGGTATTTGACACTGAAAGAACTATCGTAAGTTATGACAATCTCGGTATTGCGAGACTTGTATATCAGCTTCCGACTACACTGTGTGATATGTTCCTCAAGGAAGTATTCAAAAGAGGCTCTATCGAATCGCTCGACCAGGAAACTCTCTTTACTATCCAGCGTTTCTTTGAGAACAACCTCAATGTTTCCGAAACCTCAAGAAAACTTTTTGTACACCGTAATACACTCGTTTACCGTCTTGAAAAGATCAAAAAGCTCACAGGACTTGATTTGCGTGAATTTGAGGATGCTATAGTATTCAAGGTAGCACTCATGGTAAAGAAATATCTTTCCTCCAATCCTATAAAATACTGAGAATAAACAATGCCGATGCGGTCTGTATGATCTGCATCGGTTTATTTTTTGCACCAAAAAAGCGGTATGCCGAAAACTGCACACCGCTCAAAAAAGTCACTCACTGAATAGAACCGTCAAGATATTGCTCTATTTCTTCATCGTCTCTTTTTTTTCTTTCCTTGACCATCAAAACTGTCATAACTGTTGCAAAAGCAGTCATTATCAACAGCAATCCGCCCAAAACGGACACCAAAGTTATCCAAAGCTTTTTCATCAGTCAATACCTCCACTCTATAAATTTAACATAATTATATACTTTTTTTCAAAAAAAGTCAATACATCATACAAATTTTTTGTTCAAAACACAGAATACAAAGAAACTCTTTGCCTTTATTCAAAAACAAAGAGTTTCCTAAATACTATTTATTTCATAAATGCTTTCATGGCATCAGCCATATTCTGAGCTGTTGCAACTGCTGTTTCATTGCTGTTGCCAACTGCCGTTACATATACCTTTATTTTAGGCTCTGTACCTGACGGTCTTATGATAACCCCTCCGCCATTGTCGAGAGAATATGAAAGCACATTGGATTTCGGAAGATGTATTTCTGTCTGTTCACCTGTCAGGATATTTTTGGTATACGACTCAAGATAATCAGCTACCTCGGTAACTTTAAAGCCGTTTATCTCTGTCGGGTGAGAGCTGCGGAGAGCTGTCATTATCTCGGACATCTTCTGCATACCCGTTGAGCCTTCAAATTTATAGCTGTCAGTCCTGTTTATATAATAACCAAATTTTTCATATATTTCAGTCATTACCTCATCAAGATTCTTGCCGAGAGTATTATAATATGCTGCCATCTCACATATGAGCATTGATGCCACAACAGCATCCTTATCTCTTACATAAGTACCTGCAAGATAGCCGTAGCTTTCCTCGAAGCCAAATACATATCTGCTTTCTTCATGCTTCTGTTCAAGAAGAAGTATCTGTTCACCGATATATTTGAAGCCTGTGAGAACATTTTTCAGTTCACAGCCGTATGCGGCACATATTTTTTCTATCAGCTTGCTTGTAACTATCGTCTTAACTGCAACAGGTCTTTCAGGAAGTGTACCCTTTGCCTGTCTCGTTGAAAGAAGATAATTCATGAGCAGTATACCTGTTTCATTGCCCGTCATAAGACGATAACCGCCGTTTTTGGTTTTAACAGCTATTCCTACACGGTCACTGTCAGGATCTGTTGCCAAAAGCAGGTCTGCACCTGTTTTTTCACTAAGCTCCAATCCCAGCTTCAAAGCTTCTTTAGTCTCGGGATTCGGATATTTACAAGTCGGGAAATTGCCGTCAGGCATTTCCTGTTCGGGAACAACTGTGACATCATTTATACCTATTCTTGAAAGTATCTCTCTTACCAATTTATTTCCTGCACCGTTGAGAGGTGTATAAACCACCTTCAAGCCGGAATCCTTGCATACATCGGGATTTACAGACTGCTTTCTGACATTCTCAAGATATGTTTCATAAAGCTCATCACTTATCCACTCTATCATGCCGTTCTGCAGACCTTCTTCAAAGTCTATCAGCTTTATATCGCCGTTGAAATAATCAACTTTAACTATCTCATCATAAACCGCATTGGCTGATACATCAGTCATCTGACAGCCGTCATTGCCATAGCACTTATATCCGTTGTATATGGATTCATTATGACTTGCCGTTACCATGATGCCTGCACTTGCCTTCAATTCTCTGACAGCATATGAAACAACAGGTGTCGGCTCAAGCTCTCTTGAAATATAAGCCTTTATGCCGTTTGCTGCAAGAACTCGTGCCGCCTCCATAGAAAACAAATCAGCCTTGATTCTCGAATCATGTGAAATTGCTACTGACGGCTTCTCATAATTCTTATTAAGGAAATTTGCAAGTCCCTGAGTTGCACGTCTTACAGTATATACATTCATTCTGTTGGTACCCGCTGCGATTATTCCTCTCAGACCTGCTGTTCCGAATTTCAGCTCCTGATAGAATCTCTCGTATATCTCGGAATCATTATCCCTGATCTCCTCCAATTCACTGATAAGATCAGGATCATCCTTCGCATTTGCGAGCCACTCATTAAAAATTTTTCTCGTATCCATAACAAAATCCCCCTAAAAGATACAATTTAATAGATTTATAATAGCACATTTTTCCTCTTCTTTCAACAGTAATTTATAAGATTTTTTTCACTTATCAATAATATTTTTTCCAATGAGTTAATATCACCAAATTTCAACATGAAAAAAAATAAAATATTTACAAAAATTTTTGATTTCGCACTTGTAATAAAATCAATTTTACGATAAAATAATATCTGTAAGCAATTTCAAACGGAGGAATTTCCATTATGTCAAGCAAAAAATCCAAGCTTTCTGTTGATACACCTGTTATGATAACTCTCTTTATCGTTGTCATAAGCATAATAATACTTTCCGTATGGAAAATATTTTTTGATACAAGCATAAAAAACAGCTGGCGGTTAACTATGAACGATGATAACGGTGAATATTTCTATCAACTGACCTTCAGGGATAACAATGAGTTTGATTACAGCTTCGGTGGCATAACATATACAGGAAGATATTCCATTGATAGACAAAAATCCTCCGTAACTCTCGTTTCGTCAAGCTATGGTTATGATAATCTCAACAGCAGATTCAATTATCAGTTTTCGGGAAATTCTTTCAGCGGAAGAAAACTTTCTCTTATAAATGAGGATAATGATGAACTTCTGTTTACTTCAAATAACAATTATGTACCTGTAATAACATATTACAATGACTTTTCACCTGATGAAGCACTTCTTGGTTCATGGCTCTATAAGGACACTGAAAAGGGCTATAATTACACTTTTACATTCTATGATGACGGAAGATATGAATATCTCTGTGAAGGCTCAAGGCATATCGGTGCTTACAAAACGGACGGTAAGATACTTGACTATAATCTTATCACTGACAGCGGTAACATTGATAATGAAACTATGAAATATTCTATCACTGATAATAAACTTACATTTATCACTGATAGTTTTACAAATACACTTACAAAAACAGACAATAAATTTTCTTTTGAAAATGAAATAAAATAAAAGGAGCGTATTTATTATGTTGAATGATTTTTGGAAAGCATTAAAAAGCGGTACTGATATAAGAGGTGTCGCTGTCGAGGGTGCAGGATATGAAGTGAATCTCACTGATGAGACAGTTTCTGCTATAGTAAACGGCTTCATGATGTGGCTCTCTGACAAAACAGGCAAAACTCCCGAAGAAATGAAAATATCTGTCGGACGTGACTCAAGAATATCAGGTCCTCAGATAGCAGGCGTTACAAAAAATACTCTGTTCAATGCAGGTGTATATGTTATCGACTGCGGTATGGCTTCAACTCCCGCTATGTTCATGACAACTGTTGAACTTGAATGTGACGGTGCTATCCAGATAACTGCAAGTCATCACCCATATTACAGAAACGGTCTGAAATTCTTTACCCGTGCAGGCGGTCTTGAAGGTGATGATATCACCGCTATCCTCGAATATGCACAAGATGATAAAAAACCCGCTTTCAGCGACACCGGATACATATATGAAACCGATTTCATGTGCTATTATGCAGGTTCTCTGCGTGAGCTAATCAAAAAAGAAATAAATTCCAAAGACGATTATCATCACCCGCTCAAAGGCTTTAAAATAGTCGTTGATGCAGGCAACGGGGCAGGCGGTTTTTATGCAACAGATGTCCTTGAGGCTCTCGGTGCGGAAATAACAGGCAGTCAGTACCTTGAACCTGATGGTATGTTCCCCTATCATGTTCCGAATCCCGAAGATGCGACAGCTATGGAATCTATCTGCAATGCAGTTAAAAAATTCGGTGCAGACCTCGGTGTTATCTTCGATACAGACGTTGACCGTGGCGGTGCAGTAGATTCAAAAGGCAATGAGATAAACAGAAACCGTCTTGTTGCACTCGCTTCCGCTATCGCTCTCGAAAACAGCTATAAAGGTCTTGTAGTAACCGACTCCATTACCTCAAGCGGTCTCAAGGACTTCATCGAAAATACTCTCGGCGGTAAACATCTCCGTTTCAAAAGAGGCTATAAAAATGTTATTGACGAGGCTATAAAACAAAATAAAAACGGTATTGACTGTCCCCTCGCTATCGAAACGTCAGGTCATGCCGCTATGAAGGAAAATTATTTCCTTGATGACGGTGCGTATCTCGTTACAAAAATAATCATAAAAGCCGTTCAGCTTCGCAACGAAGGCAAAAATCTCGAATCTCTCATTGCTGACCTCAAAGAACCTGTCGAAAGCAAAGAGATAAGAATCAACATAAAAGAAAAGGACTTCCGCAAGTACGGCGAAAAGGTCATCTCTGACCTCTACAAATATGCCGCTTCTCACAAGGAATTCAAAGTAGCTGATGACAATTACGAAGGCATCAGAGTATCATTTGACGAGAAAAACGGAAATGGCTGGTTCTTACTCAGACTGAGCGTACATGATCCGATAATGCCTCTTAACATTGAAAGTGACAGTGAGGGCGGAGTTGATAAGATATATACTAAAATCAAGCCGTTCCTCGAAGACTGTGAGGGACTTGACACCTATGTGAAAAAAGCCGTTTCCAAGACCGAAAACAAAAAATCCACTTCTAACAAAAAATCTGACAATAAAAAGCCTGTTACAGAGAAAAAAGTCGAAGTCGAAACTCCTATCGTAGAGAAAAAAGTCGAAGTTGAAGCTCCTGTCATAGAGAAAAAAGTCGAAGTTGAAGCTCCTGTCATAGAGAAAAAAGTCGAAATTGAAACTCCTGTCGTAGAGAAAAAAGTCGAAATTGAAACTCCTGTCGTAGAGAAAAAAGTCGAAGTTGAAACTCCTGTCGCTGAGACAAAAACCGAAGCTGAAGTTCCTGTAGCTGAGAAAAAAACTAAAACCACTGCTAAAAAAACGCCGACTTCAAAAAATCATCATAATAGAAGAAAAAAAAATAATTAATCAACGCAAATAAAACAAAATTATACGGCTCTCATATCATTGTGAGAGCCGTATTTTTGATATCACTTTTTCCTGTCAAATTCAGGGTTGAACGCATAGAAATTTTTACTATCCAACTTATCTGTCAAAATCCTTAAGCTTTCTCCGAATCTCTGATAATGAACTACCTCTCTTGCTCGCAAAAATCTTATTGGATCTATCACATCAGGATCGTCACAAAATCTGAGGATATTATCATAAGTTGTCCTCGCCTTTTGCTCTGCAGCGAGATCTTCATGCAGATCAGTTATAAGGTCTCCCTTGACCTGCATGGAAGCCGCTGTATATGGTGAGCCATTACTTGATGACGGATATATCCCTGTTGTATGGTCAACAAAGTATGAATCAAAGCCCGATTCCTTTACTTGTTCCATAGTCATATTCCTGGTAAGCTGATAGACAATAGCACCTATCATTTCAAGATGAGCAAGTTCGTCTGTTCCAATAAGATATAGTAAACGTAAATCAAAATTTACTTTTGTCATTCTGAGGAACGAAGTAACGAAGAATCTTTCAAAGATTCCTCACTGCGTTCGGAATGACATAGAGCAATTTGTTTTGTCGTTTACTATATATGTCACTTTACAGTCAATGTGAAATATTTCTTAGCTACGGTACCTGCACTATCCCTGACTTTTACACATATATCATAGGTCGTTCTGCTTGCAGGTTTTACGGTATTAATCGTATTACTGCTGAAATCCTGTCTCGTTTCCCAAGTAGATGAAGATGTCTTTTTATAATATATAGCATACTTATAAGAAGTCTTACCACCTGTTGCCTTACACTGTACCGTTACACTATTACCTAATGTTATAGATGTAGCTGAAATTGTCGAATTATTAGTCAAAGCTCCGCTTGTAACACTGACTGTGAAATATTTTTTCTCAACTTTACCAGAACTGTCCTTGACCTTTACACATACATCTTTTGTGCCTGTGCCTGCAAATTTAATTGATACAGAGCTTGTCGAAGAAAAATTCTGTTTTGTAGTCCATGTCGATGATGACGAAGCCTTATAGAAAAATGCGTATGTATATGAGCCTGTACCGCCTGTTGCAGAGCCTTTTACAGTTACGGTATTACCAAGGGCAATACTTGTTGCAGAAATCGTTGAGTTATTTGTGAGAGCCTTTGTACCCGATACATTCACTGTGAAGAATTTTTTAACTTCTGTACCCGTGCTGTCCTTTACTTTAACGCACACGTCATAAGTTGTTGCACTTGCCGGCTTGAAGGTGACTGTTGCATTAGTTTTATAGCTCTGAGCGGTAGTCCACTTTGTCTGAGAGGTCTGTTTATAAACTATCTGATACTGATATGGTGCTGTACCGCCTGTAGCCTTGCCTGTGGCTGTAATTGTACTGCCGAGATTTATCGCTGTTGCCGAAAGTGCCGAGTTATTAACCAATGCACTTGAACCAGATACATTCACTGTGAAGAATTTTTTGATTTCCGTACCTGCACTGTCCTTGACTTTAACACATACGTCATAGATCGTCGCACTTGCAGGTTTGAATGTGACTGTTGAATTAGCCTTATAACCCTGCGCAGTTGTCCATTTACTGTCAGCGGATTTTTTATAGACCACCTGATACTGATACGGTGCTGTACCACCTGTCGCTGAACCTGTCGCTGTCACTGTATCACCAAGTTTTATACTCTCAGATGAAAGTGTTGAATTATTTTCAAGCTCCTTTATAATTACCTGATTTGACTTATATACATAATTTACAGTAACAGTACCGCTTGCATAAACACCTGTTGCATTTGAAGGTGTTGCTGTAAGAGTGTATCCGTCAAATGTCTTTGCAGATGTTGTATATTTATTTGTGCCGTCAGCCATTCCGCTGAGTTTTTCACTTGCGAGTATTGCACCGTCTGTTGTGGTGTAAGTTACATTGACTTTGCCTGTCGGGTAAACTTTGCCTGATTTTATCCATACTTCACCCTGAACCTTATAGCCTGCCGAACCCACACCAGACGGATCCTGACTTCCCGCATTATTGTTGTTTGCTATGAACAAGGCAGTATCCGTTGTATCTACCTCGCCTACATACCAATTATCATTTTCTTTTGTCATAGCCTTGCCCGGCCATGCTCCCGTAAGCTGAGATGTTACAGTTCCGCTTTCCGTATAGGCATACATACATACCTTTGACCAGCCTGATGCATTATAATAATGAACTTTGAGTGTATCTTCTTCGACTTCCTGATATTTGAAAATAACCGTTGAAGATGTCTTTGCAAATGTTCCGCTGGCATTTCCTGTAGTTGAAACATATTCATAACCCTTTATAGATTTCGGCTGATATGAATAGGATTTTCCGATAAGCCCTGTATATGTATCATCACTTGATATAGAAGTGCCTGACATATCCTGATATTTTACTGTGACACTGCCTATTTTGGATTGGTCTATGTTATATGTATAAGTAACCGTTGCACCTGCTTTTGAGAAAGTACCGCTTGTTGAACCTGTTGATGTAACCGTATAGCCGTTATCAGTAAGTTCCGAGAGAGGAGATGTTGTATAAGCTGTTCCCTCATTGCCTTTGAGAGTCTCTGTTTTATAATTCTGACCGTTTACAACATGATTTACAGTGACGGTGCATTTTTTATCAAGATTTGTATTATCAAAGCTTGTTTTGTCAACGAGTACCGTTGTTGAACGTGCAGGGACTGTAACTGTACTGCCTGTTGTTCCAAGTGATACTGTACCTGCCTTTGTACCATTGGCAACTATAACCCACTGTGACGGAAGTGTCACACCGTCATAGGTACGCAGTGTTACCGTTGTTTCATAAGCATTCGCATTATGTATAACTCCAACGAAATTCCACTCACTGCTCGGATTTATCTTATTATACATGGTAAACGCAACTACATTTGCAGGACATGATGTTCCCCAGGAAAAATATATCGTTCCGTTAGATGTATTTGTAGGGTCTCTGAAAGGTGAATAAGCCTTTCTTATCTCGATAAGTCCCTTATAATAAGAATAGAGGTCGGCATAGGTTATTGTATTCTGCCATTTGAGCTGATTTACATTAGTAGGTGACTTATAGCTGTTCTCATCACCATATTTACTTCTGGCGAACTCCTCACCTGCCTGAAAGAATGATATACCCTGTGATGTTAGTATAATACCACCTGCAATTTTATTCATGGCAACAAGGTCATCATATCTGTTGCCGTAGCCTGAACCACCTTTGACGGATTTTACAAGTTTATCATACAATGTATAGTTATCATGTGCAGACGTATATGTAACGGTCTGAGAGGGCTGTTTCGACCACTGACCTGTTCCCGACATTGTAGTTGAATTTGCCTGTATACCGCCTTTAAGTGCTTCTTCGTAGCCTGCACCCTGTATAAATCCGGGGTCTGCCGCATTGAAACAGCTTCCCTTTATCGCATCTCTCACTTTATCGTTGAAAGCTGCTATTTCTTCTGACACTAATTTCATATTCGGCTGAGTAGCAGTTGCTTTCGGACAGGTTGTAGCATCTGCTGTCCAAGGCTCACCGTATATCAGTATATCGGGGTCTATCTTGTCGAGTGCCGCACGGATAGCATTCATTGTATCTGTATCATGTACGCCCATCAGGTCAAATCTGAAGCCGTCAAGGTGATATTCCGTTGCCCAGTATACGACTGAATCCACCATGTATTTCTGATACATCGCACGGTCACTGGCTGTTTCATTGCCACAGCCTGACGCATTTGAGAAACCGCCCTTGGCGTTCTGTCTGTAATAATATCCCGGCACAGTATAGTCGAACCAGTCATTTTTACCCTCAGAGCCTGCATAAGTATGATTATATACAACGTCCATTACAACGCCGATATTTTTCTTGTGCAGAGCCTGTACCATCTGTTTGAACTCCTTGACACGGACACTTCCGTCATAGGGATTCGTTGAATATGAACCCTCAGGCGTATTGTAATTCATAGGGTCATAACCCCAGTTGAACTGGTCTGTACTCAATTTAGTCTCATCAACACTTCCGTAATCATATACAGGCAAAAGATGAACGTGTGTTACGCCCAAATCTTCAAGGTAATCTATACCTGTCTTATGAACTCCGTCACCGTTGACGGTAGTACCTGTTTCGGTGAATGCAAGAAACTTGCCTTTATTAGTCATACCTGAATCTGCTGATGAAGAAAAATCCCTTACATGAGCCTCCCATATGATAGCGTCTGTCTGATTGTCACAATCTACTCGCTTATCATTAGCCCAGCCTGCAGGATCAGTACCGTCAAGGTCAACTACCATGCCACGCATACCATTGACACCTGTTGAACGTGCATAGATATCAACAGCTTCTTTTGTAGTGCCGTTCACCGTTACGAGATATGTATAATAGGTATTCTTCAAATCTCCCGATATCGTTACCGACCATACACCCTGACTTTGTTTGGTCATATCCTTGGTTTCAATGACTGCCGCACCGCTCTCGGAATCACTGCCTGTTTTATAACGCTTCACCTGTACTTTAGAGGCAGTCGGAGCCCATACCTTGAAGGTAGTTGATGACGGCGTATAGACCGCCCCCAAGTCATTTCCGCTGTACGCATACTGGTCAAGTGCAGACATCTCTGAATATGACACCGCATCCGCATTCAAAGCACTCATGCCCGAAAATACTGACATTGAAAGTACCGCTGACATAAAAATACTTGCCGCTTTTTTAATGCCGTATTTAACATTTGCCATAAAAAATTCCCTCTTTCATCTTTATTTTTAATTAAATTTTAATATAGTTCAAAGCGATTATAATTCTTTAAAAGAATATTATAGTGTTTTAATCATCAACATTTTGTGTAAATTTTTACCAACACTTTTTGTACAGAACATAGAAAACAGTTACAACTTTGTTACTTTTCTTGAAAAATAACAAAAAATACTGTACACTGTGGGGTAAGGGGCATATGCACTAACTTAATTTCAAGTTACACATTTGCAAACGAATACCGTTCCTACGTTTTTCAACACAAAAATTCTTAGTAACTGATAGTAGAAAATCT
>CADCDE010000023.1 GCA_902800065.1 uncultured Ruminococcus sp. | reverse complement strand
CAAGGAACTGTTTTTGAAATATCAGGAAGCCGAGAACAATCTTGTTCATATCGATACAAGAGATATGTTTGTAGCAGGTATGCGTGTCGGCGGTAAAATTATAATGGAAATATTTGTTAAGTCGGATAGCAATTAAAATGATAATAGCAGACTGTATGAAAATACGGTCTGCTAATTTTTTGAATATTTTTTAAATCTTTTTAAAAATCATTTCAATTTTCTGTTGATTTTTTTAAATTTTCGATATATAATTTAAAAAGTTGGAGGTGTTTTTTAATGTATGAGCAGGACTTAAAGGATTTGGTAGAAAAAGTTAAAAAGTCAAAAGCTGAATTTCAAACAGTTGAATTGAAAAAGTGTAAGGGCGGTGTGACCGAAAAACTTTTTGATACGCTTTCAAGCTTTTCAAACCAAGATGATGGCGGTATCATTATTTTCGGCATGGACGAAAACAGTGATTATGGAATAACAGGCATAGATGATGTACAGCAACTCCAGAAAAAAGTAATGGAGCAGTGTCTGCAAATGGAACCTCCTGTCAGAGCAGTATTCACGGTTATAGAGATAGACGGAAAAAATATTATAGCTGCAGAAATACCTCCTTTAGATATTACAGAAAGACCGTGCTTTTATAAGGGCAAGGGCAGAATAAAAGGCTCTTATATCCGTGTTGGTGATGCAGATATTCCTATGACGGAATATGAGGTTTACAGCTTTGAGGCCTACAGAAAGAAATATCGTGATGAAATACGTGAAACTGAACGGGCTGAAATGAGTTCGCTTGATGAAAACAGGTTAGCGGACTATTTGTTGAAACTGAAATTAGACAAGAAAAATTTATCCAGGCTTGAAGATGATAAAATCATGGAACTGATGAGCATTTGTAAAAATGGACATCCGACCTTGGCAGCCGAAATGCTTTTTGGCTCTTATCCGCAGGCGTTTTTCCCACAGCTTGGTATTATTGCTGTTTCCGTGCCTGGAACGGAGATCGGAGAAACAGATGCTGACGGTTCACGTTTTATAGATAATCAGCGTATTGAGGGTACTATACCCGAAATGCTTGATGCAGCATTGGCATTTGTAAGAAAAAATACCCGTACAAAAACCATTATCGATCAGGATACGGGAAAGCGTAGGGATCGTTCCGACTATCCCAATAACGCTGTTCGTGAGGCGATACTCAACGCATTAATGCATCGTGATTACAGTATTCATACGGAAGGTATGCCGATCTATTTAAAAATTTTCTCCGACAGATTTGAATTGTCAAATCCGGGAGGTCTTTATGGCAGACTGACACCGGATACGCTCGGACACATTCAGCCTGATACAAGAAATCCGGTCATTGCCAATGCTCTTGAAATTATGGATATATCTGAGAACCGTTATTCCGGAATTCCTACCATACGCAGAGAATTAGCGGAAGCCGGTATGCAACCCCCGGAATTTCTTGATCAGCATGGAGAGTTTACCGTAATTTTTCGTCTTACTGATAATTTGGATGGTATGAATGGTCTGAATGATTTTACCTCAAAAATCATACAGTTCTGCAAAACACCGAGAACACGGAAAGAACTTGCGGAATTTTTAGGTCTGTCATCTGCTACTTATGCGATAAAGACTTATATTCAGCCATTGATAGAAAAAGGCAATATCAAAATGCTGATACCCGACAGACCGGCAAGTCCAAAACAGAAATATTATTCTTAACATCACTGAAAAACGTACTTGGAATATTCAACAAAAAATATGCAAATTTCATAAGAATATCACTTGAAATTTGTAACAATTTATGCTAAAATAATAGCATAATTACGAAAAAAGGTGTTGACAAGTATGTTTAATGGTGCTATAATTCGACCAGACAGACAGACAGACAGACAGACAGACAGACAGACAGACAGACAGACAGACAGACAGACAGACAGACAGACAGACAGACAGACAGACAGACAGACAGGGTAACTATATCCTTTTTAAAATTGATATTTCTCTAAGCATGATGCATTGAATGAGTGCGTCATGCTTTTTTGTGTTTATTTTTAAAATGGTGAAGAGGAATAGCAATGATTACATATTTTTGTCCTGAATGTAAAATAACATCTTTTGAGTCTGAGTGTAGAATATGTGGCTCAAGAACTGTAATGTCTTCAAAATTATATTGGTGTCATACCTGCAATGTGCCTGTATATAGTGAACACTGTCCTGTATGTGGCGGAACAGGTGAATATTTTACTACGGATGCCCGACCTGTTTTTCCGGAAGAAAGACTTCTTATAGAGTGTGTTTTGGGTGAACCAATGAAATATCACGATCATTCTGTCTGGAATTCAAACGGAACATATTATGTTGACGGCAAAAGAATAAAATTCAGCATAGACGGTCTGAAAAATACAGACATAAATAATACCAAAAAACTGATTGATAAATATAATGAATCCAATTCATATGATTATTTTAATAATAATATAGAAAAGTTTATTTTAGCCAACAGAGAAAGATTCAGTGCCATATCATCAGAGGCTATGAATTATATTTTGAAAGCCTCTGAAGGATACGATTCTACATCCATGTTTGTATCTTTTTCGGGTGGAAAGGATTCTACCGTAACAAGCCATTTGGTTACAACAAGTCTGAGCAATACAAGTATCATTCATATTTTCGGCAACACAACGATAGAATTGCCTGATACACTGGAATATGTCAGCAGATTCAAAAAAAATAACCGAAAGACACCTTTACTTTCATCTGTGAATGACCAGCAGGATTTTTTTGAATTATGCAAGGAATTTGGTCCGCCGAGCAGAATGCTCAGATGGTGCTGTACGATATTCAAAACAGGATTTATCAGTAAGCGTATCAATAATACATTCAAGAATAAAAAATCGATCCGAACATTTTACGGTATCAGAAGAAATGAATCCAAAAGCAGAAGCAGTTACAGCAGAGAAGATGACAGCCCCAAAATAAGCAAACAAAAGGTATCATCACCTATTATTGACTGGCTTGACTACGATATCTGGCTGTATATCCTGACAACCGGAATTGATTTCAATGATGCTTACAGAAAAGGCTATGCCCGTGTGGGCTGTTGGTGCTGTCCCAATAACAGCAGATGGTCACAATTTCTGACGGCTGTATATTATCCCGAACTTGATAAAAAATTTCATGATATACTGTATGATTTTGCTGTCAAAATGGGTAAAAAGAATCCGGAGGAATATGTCGAAAGCGGCGGCTGGAAAGCACGTTCAGGCGGAGCAGGAATAGACAGAAGCAAAAATGTCGCTATCGATTTCAAACCTTGTGCGACAGATGAAAGCAGTTTCAATTATGAATTGAACAAACCTATTTCAGAACAGCTTTATGAATATTTCAAGCCTTTTGGCATACTGAATTTTGACATGGGAAATAAACGTCTTGGAGAAGTATATATTCTTGACTTTAAAACCAAAGAACCGATCATGAAACTACAGGGACGTACAGGCACAAATACATTGAGAATTACCATATTAAAGAAACCTATTGCCAGACGTACCAAAACAGTTGAAATAGAATTGAAATTCAAGTGTCAAATAACAAAATTTCAATTATGTACAGGATGCCATGCCTGTGAAACAGTTTGTAAACACAATGCCGTTACCCTTGTAAAAATACCGGATACTGTAAGTGAGTATTCCTATCACATAGATGAAAATAAATGCGTTCACTGTACGGATTGTATCAGTCATTATATGGGCGGATGTTATATGCGAAGGGTATTGCTGCCCAGAGGAAAGGATTATAAAAAAAATGAGTGAGTCAACACCTAAATATAAAATAAAAGGAAATGAATCTTTTGCCATAAGAGAAGGATGGCTTTCAAAGGGACTTGCCGCTGTTGAGGAAAATAAGTATATATTTTCGGAACCAAATGCAATGGACAGCCTTGGTGTCGGCAGCAAGATGGTAAAATCAATCAAATACTGGCTGATTGCTTCTCATCTTGCAGAGGAAAAGAGAGAAAAAAACACTAAACACTACTTGGCTCCCACAGATTATTTCGGAAAGATCGTTAATACATATGATCCGTATTTTGAAGACATATTTACATGGTGGATCATCCATTATTATATTTCATCTGATATTTCATTCAATACAGTGTGGTACTTGTTTTTTAACAAATTCAATGTTTCGGATTTTTCAAAATCCGCTATGGTCGATAAGCTCACAGATGAATTCGGCAAGTTATATCAAAAGGGCAGTCAGTTGAAGAATTCGATAGATTCAGACTGCGGAGTAATCTTAAAAATGTACACATCTTCAGGCGAGGCAATAACCGATCCCGAAGAAAATCTTTCCTCTCCCCTATCAGAGCTTGATTTGATATCCAGAGGAAATGAACGTGGAAACTATATTAAAACGAAGCCGTCATACAATAAACTTGACAGATTGGCAGTTCTTTTCGTGATAGTCGCAAATTTGGCTGATGGTAAAAGAAGTGTTGATATAGATACGCTGCTTACTCAGGATAATAATATAGGCAAAATTTTTTATCTTGACAGAAATATGATCAATGACTATCTTGATCGTATCCGTCAGGACGGTCTTATTCAAATAAACAGAACTGCAGGACTTGCAAAGCGAAACAGAGGTGTGATAAATGCAATATCAGGATTTTATAAGCTCAAACAATAACTTTCAGTCATCTGTCAATCTGCAGTTTGACCTGAATAAAGATAATAAAATAGATTCATATATTCCGACTCAACAGTCTGTTGAAATACTGAAAAGATATTTGAATGCCGTATGCAACGATAACTATAATGAAGACAATGCAACGGTTCTCATCGGACCTTACGGCAGAGGAAAATCCCATTTACTGTTGATATTGTCTGCCATTATTTCCGGCAGTATAGGAGGTATTGACAAAAATATATTGTCCGGACTTCATGAGAAGATCAAAGCAGCAGATCGTTCTGCCGGAGAACTGACCGATATTTTATGGAATAAAAAAAAGCCCATGCTTCCAATCATTATCAACAGCAATCATACAGACATCAATCAGTCATTTATAGTTGCCCTGAGAGCTTCACTGGAAAGATTTAATTTAAAAGATTTCTTTCCCGAAACATATTTTGATTCTGCATTGAACATGATCGAAACATGGGAAAATGACTATGAAAAGGCATTTAAAACTTTCAGAACGGAATTGAAAAAAGAAAAAGTAAAACTTCATGATTTCAAGGACTCTTTATACAAATGCTCACCTGAAGCATATCAATTATTTTGCAGGATATATCCCGCTGTAAGCAACGGTGCACAGTTCAATCCTTTCAGCAATACTGATATTGTGAAAATTTATGAACAGGTAACGGAATCTTTGATAGAACAGAAAAATATAGGCGGATTATTTATCATTTTTGACGAATTCAGTAAATATCTGGAATCATTTTCCGCTGTCAATAATATGCAGAATATGAAACTCATTCAGGATTTTGCAGAAATAGCCGTGAGAAATAATCATATCCATATTTGCTGTGTCACCCACAAGGAAATACTGGATTATTCCCAAAGCGACAGTTTCAGGACTGTTGACGGACGATTCAAAAAAGTATATTTTGTAGCTTCTGCCGAGCAGTCATACGAATTGGTGGCAAATGCAATAGCCCATTCAAGTGACTTTGATGAATTTTATAGCCGCCACAAACAGGATTTTTGGAATATCGGACAGTTATGTCACATGACAGGCTTGTTTAACGATTTGCCTGATGAAATCTATTATCAGCTTATTGTCAAGGAATGTTTTCCGCTGCATCCGATGAGTGTATATGCTCTCATTCGTATCAGTGAATCAGTAGGACAGAATGAACGTACACTGTTCACATTTTTATCTCAGAAAGAAGAATATTCCTTTGATTCTTTTTTGAAAAAATCACGTTCGGAAGATGAATATGAACTCCTGACGATTGAATGGATATACGATTATTTTCAGGAATTATTTCGTGTGGAGGTTTTTAATCCCAAAATATTCAATATATGGGCTAAGACACAATCAGCCGTGAAAAAGTGCAAAAACAACGCTCAGGTAAAACTGATAAAAATACTCGCTGTCTGCAAGATGATAAACAATGAAAATTTTGGTGCATCAGATATAAACATAAAAGCAGCATCGGGCTTTAGCGATTCAGAATACAGGGAAACGATATCTCAATTAACTGCCGGACATATCATTACAAAAAAACGTGACGGACTTTATGAATTTTTAACACCGAATGGTGTTGACATAAAAAAGAATATAACAAATCTTATAGAACAAGGTCTTGTCAAAGTAAACCGACCTGCTGTACTGAAAGAGGCATATTCAACTCCATTTATCTTACCCAGACAGCATAACAGTAAAATGCGTATTTTCAGATATTTTAGCACTGTATTCATGGAAATTTCAGATTTTCTGAACTATTCAGGCGATTTCAGTGAATTGAAGAAAAATGCAGACGGTTTGCTGATCAATCTGATTTCAGAAAATGAGTATGATGAAACGACTGCCGCAAAGCATTTAGCATCACTTGACGTTGATGAAAGCATTATTATATGTATCTCTGATGTATGGCGGCATAATGATTATTTGCAGGAATATCAGGCAATATGCATTCTTGAAGAAAAAACCAAAAATCTTGATGATCATTTCAAAGAAGAATTGCAGGTATATAAATATGATCTGTTCAAAACTATAAAAGATGATACAGATAACCTGTATTCACCGTCAGAACCTCATACAAAATATTATACTTCCAAAGGACGTATAAATGATATTTCCAAGCCTTATCAGCTCAACAGAGCTGTTTCAGTCATTTGTGACAGAGTTTACAGCTCCACACCAATCATTAACAATGAGATGGTAAATAAAAATAACCTTACACCACAAATCAGGAAAGCAAGAATCAAAACAATAGATCATATATTGAGCTATCCTGATAAAATAGCAGAAATAGAAGGATATGGACCTGAAGTAAGTATTCTCCGCTCTGCCATTATTATCAAAAAACTGAGCGTGCAGAATAATTCAGATGATTCCAGTCTTAACAGTGCCATACAGTTGATTGAAAAACTCGTTTCTGATTCCGAGCAGGGTGCAATATCATTTGATGTGATATATCAGAAACTTTGTTCATCTCCCTATGGTATGAGAAAAGGCGTAATTCCCGTTTATATCGCTTATGTAATGAGAAAAAGGCTTGATTCTGTCATTATTCTGTATAAAAATAAAGAAATATCCCTTAACGGAGATACTCTTTCACGCATAGAAGATGATCCTGCTAATTTTTCATTTTATCTTGAAACAGGTACAAAGGAAAAAAATGATTATCTGGAATCTGTCCTTTCGTTGTTTGCAAAAAATACCAATAACAGCATAGGCAACAGATGTAATATTGCTGTCGAAAGTATGCAGAAATGGTTCAGAAGTTTGCCAAAATTTGCTCGTGAACATTCCTGTTATTACAGCCTGACAGAAATAGAAAAAGTTGACTCTAAAATAGCAAGGCTAAGAAAACAGCTGATACAATTTGACATCAATCCCCATGCTTTTTTATTTTGTGATGTTCCGAAATATTTTGACAGCGATAACGATTATTCTGAAACTGCTTTCAAATTGAAAGAATTTGTACAGGCAAGCAATCATTTTATTGACAACATAAAAAAATACCTTATAGAAAAAACTAAAAAATTGTTCGATACAAAACTGAACGGCAGTCTGAGTTCAATCATGAATGACTGGTATGATTCTCTTTCGGAACAGACAAAAAGCCATGTATTTTCCAGAGAAGTCAATGCATTTTTGCACTATATCAGAGAAAATCGTTCCCATGATGATATGGAGATTATATCAGGTCTTGCAAAATGTCTGATAATGCTGGCTATAGAGGATTGGAATGATATGACTGTCGGGATTTTTTTAGATAAAGTCAAAGAGTATATCAGAATCATACTTGAATTTAAAGCAGAAGAAAAATTACCGCAGGAAAACGGTACTATATCACTTTCCATCAATTATTCTGGACAGGTATTTGAAAATAATCTGACAAACACGGAAATATCGGGAATCGCTGAAACGGCTTTGAATAATATTGAAAGTGACTTAAACGAATATGGAGATGCAATTACAGTTCAGGAAAGAATTGCCCTCTTGCTGAGATTGATAAGAAAAGAGCTTGAACAGCTATAACGGAGGTGAAACGATGATATATTTGGACAATGCAGCAACAACTTTTCCCAAACCTGAAACCGTATATGATACAGTTGACCGTTTTCAGAGAAACTATGCTGTAAATGCAGGTCGTGGAATGTATAAGACAGCACGCATTGCCTCTGATATGATTGGCGAAACAAGGAAATTGATGGCTGATTTGACAAAATGTAGAGATGAAAACAGAGTGATATTTTCTCCTTCCGCCACTATAGCAATGAACCAGGTATTATGCGGTATGAATTATTCGCCTGATACAGTTATTTATATCTCTCCATTTGAACATAATGCTGTTGTAAGACCTTTATACAGACTTTCCGAAAAATTCGGATTCCGTATTGAGATCATTCCGTTTGACAGGACTACACAGGCACTTGACTTTAATGCCATGAAAAATCAATTTGTAATAAAGCACCCTGATATTGTCATATTGAATCATATCAGCAATGTTACAGGACTGATCCTGCCCATTGAAACCATATTTTCAGAGGCAAAAAAATATCATTCCGTCAATATTCTTGATGCCTCGCAATCTCTTGGTGTACTGCCTGTTGATTTAAGTACGGATATCATAGATTTTGCTGTATTTGCAGGGCATAAGAATTTGTATTCCAATTTTGGTGTAGGCGGATTTATATATAACACAGATATTCCATTAAAGACTTTTATAACAGGCGGTACAGGTTCGGATTCTTTGAATCCTGATATGTCGGACAAATTGCCCATACGCTTTGAACCTGCAAGCCATGATATTATCGCTTTATCATCACTCAATGCCTCTCTTAAATGGCTCAATCATACAGGCTTGCAGAATATATATCAGCATAAAAAAATTCTCTCTGATTATGCGGCGGAACGTCTGAATGATATAACTTCAATAAAGACATATCTTCCTTCGGAAAAAATACAGCATATTTCCGTCATTTCATTTACACATGAGGAATACAGACCGGAAGAAATTGCTGATATTCTTGACAATGAATATGATATTGCCGTCAGGTGCGGATATCATTGTGCCCCGTTTGTTCACAAGCTGATCGGAACTGAAAGTACAGGCGGTACTGTCCGTGTCAGCGTGGGTTATTTCAATACAAAGCAGGATATTGATATCTTAGCCAATGCTTTGTCGGAGTTAGATTAGAGGTGAACTATTTTGAACGATTTCGTAAATTATATCAATTCAATGAACAATGCTAGCAGTGATACTGTTGAAGCACTTGCAGAATCACAGGTACTTTCCGATTATTATGATAAAATCAGAATAGACCGTGCTATCGGAAAATATATAGCTGATCGTATCAAGAAAAAAGAAAGACTTACCATTGTATTGACAGGTCATGCAGGAGATGGAAAAACAAGTATATTGGTACAGGTTCTCCGAGAACTCGGACTTCTGACACCCAATACACCGCTGAAAGAAGAAGAAGAATTTATAAAAGACGATATTCGACTGTATGCCGTTAAAGATATGAGCGAATTATCTGAAAATAAACAGATCGATTTTTGTCAGAAAGCATTGGAAGCTCCCCAAAATAATATGTCTGCTGTTATTATCTCCAATACGGGACCGCTGTTGAAATGTCTTGAAACGATCAACAGCAGAAAAAACGGTGAAAAAATCAATGAAGCCGAGAAAAACAGATTTCAGTCAGAATTGCTTGAACAGCTTGATTCCAATAAAAATGAACCTATCCTGATTGGAGAATACAAAATCCTGCTTATCAATATTGCAAGAATAGATAATGTTTATTTTGCCGAAAAAATATTAAAAAAATTGATAGCTGATGAGCTTTGGAGTCCGTGCGAAAATTGCCGTAAAAAAGAAAATTGCTATATATTCAATAATGTTCGGCTAATCAATAAATATTATGGCAGGATATCTTCATTTATCACGGCATTTTACAGTTATCTTTATGAGAACGATATGCGTATGACGATAAGACAAATGCTTTCCCAAATCAGCTTTTCAATAACGGGAAATCATTCATGTACGGAGATTGGCGATAACAGTAAAGATGTCGTAAAATTCAGAAATCTTTTTTCAAATCTGTTTTTCGGATTCAGCGGATATGACGAAATAGACAATGCAGATCAGATACAAGGTATCGCTTATGCAAAGAGCCTGAAGTTAGATTCAAAGGCTTTAAAATGCGATTATAAGCTATTTGTGACCGGTGATCTGAAAGATTTTCCTTCGGATATAAGAACGCTCGTTGAAAGTCAGAAAAATATTTTCAATATTAAACACCTTAATATTGAGAGCAATGAAGAAAAAGATACTGTATTCAACGATAAGGATACCGAATACAGAAAGGCAATCAGAAGAACATACATATTTTTCGGTCAGGAATCCGGAAAAGCAGATAAATACAATACTCTTTATGATGAATTATTTGGCAGCGGCTTTAATGATTTTATGTGTATTCAGCACAATGAGGCAGAACATTCATTGATACGAAGAATGGAGAATACGATCACAAATGCCTTGTATCTGGAAATGACCGGAATATCATCAAGTCAGGCAAGAGAAATTCCTATCACAATCAAAAGAAATGATGACAGCTTTCAGAAAGTAATGCTGACAAACGGCAGTTTAAAAAAGTCTGATTTCAAAATCGTTGCAGTGAACGATTCAAATGAATTTGAAGATATTCAAAATAAGAAAAAAGTCTTCCTGAAAATATGCAATCAGGATACTTTCAGGCTTACTCTGCCAATGGTCATCTATTTTAAAGAAATAGCTGATGGTGTTATTTCCACGATTGCTGATCCGTCACTTACTCACGGAATATCCAAACTGAAAACTCTGCTCCAAAAAAATTGCACCGGCAACGATGAAATTACAATAATTGTCAATAATACAGATGTTCCGACTGACTTAAAGCTGTACATTTATGATGGGAAAATCTTTGTAGAATGAAGGTGAAAACATATGACAGATAAAATGTATCCAAATGATGAATTAAGAACCGATAAAAATAAATATTCCGTACAGAGTCGCCTTTTTGGTCACAGGATAAAACCACAGCAAACACGTTATGAATATCTGGTAGAATTTCTTCAGGTAGCGATTGCCAAAAAGAGAATCATGGATGTTACAGGAGAAAATGAAATTACCGACTATTTTCCTGTAAGTAAAGATATAGAAAACCATGCAATAGAATATATGCCCGTTTCCAATATGGGATTAAAAAGATTTATCTTTTTCAATAACAGCCGTCTGGATACAAAATCAGATATTGATAAAAAGGCTTATCAACTTTGCCTTGAAACCATTGGCAGTAGTTTGGATAAGGATAATTCACTTGAATCGGAAAAATACATAATATATATTCTCCAAAATATATTATATGGATTCAGCATCGAAAATGCAGGACGTTCATGGTTCAATAAAAATCTTCTGCCGATATGTCCCGAAGTGATTTTTCCGGAATCTCTGGCAACAAAAAAAGACCGTAGTAACGTGAAACTGTATTCAGAGGAAGTTGACAGCAGTTTTTCTTTTAACAGTTATACATATATGGCAAGAGGAGGAGAAGTGTATTATCTTCATTTACTCCATGCTGTCAATAACGGCGGTCTTGAATATAAAGAACGTCTTGAAAAACAAATCGGAAAAATGCTTGACAGTATGCCTGAAATATCTGAAATAAGCAGATTCATACAGAATGAATGGCAGAAAGGTCTTGACGTTTCAGACAGCAATACACCTGTTGTCAAAAAGAAATGCGGTGCTATCCCTGTTGAATACGGATACAGAGATGAATATACACTGTCTGAAATCACTACTTTTATGGATAATCATATACAGCCAATGGAAAAAATAAATCTGTTTTCATGCGGAATTGTTTTGCAGATTTTCAGACTGATGACGACTACTGCCGCCAAAGGCAGCCATACAGCAGGTTCTGCATGGGTAATGGACGTTTGTGATAAAAACAAAAAAGAATATGCAGAAGTAAAAAAACTTTCGTCAAGATGTTTTCTGATGAATGAGGAATGTATCATAAAATATATTGATATGGGGATAGAGTATCACTGCACAAAACCTCAGGACAGGGAAAAAATCCCAAAAATCCGTGAGGATGCCGAAAAAGATACTACTAAAGTTATCCGTAAACTTGGAAAAAGTATGGGTATCATTATTCCATTGAGCGGGGCAAATATGAGATTCACTCTTTCAGAGGATGTTATCAAATTTCTTGTCATGTCCCTTATTCCTGCGGGCAGTAAAGTTACTTTTGACCGTTTTCTTGACCTTATTTATGAACATTTTGAAATAGTGGTATCGCCTGAACACTATGAAAGGGCTGTTTCTGAAAATAAGGCTGTCTATCAAAAAAATGTCACCTTTCTCCAGACAAATAAAATTGATTTTGCTCAAAAATTGAAAAATTGCGGTTTACTGAGAGACCTCTCAGACGCTACTGCCATTGTTGAAAATCCTTATGAACGGGAGGAATATGAAAATTGAAAAAGCTTATTTCCGAAGTTATCTCAATGATAGAAAAACAGATGAAAAAAAACAGTACCTATCTGTTAAAAATCGAAGATTTTGATGATCCTGTCGTTTATATGGAGATATGCAGGCATTTTGCAGGCAGGCATGAAATTAATTTTATTGCCAATCTTGAATACAGCAAATATCAGTCTTTCTGTGAATGTAATAATCCGGACTGGAATTTTGCACTTGATTATCTTTCAAGCAATGGCTATGTACAGGATATTCCCCTGACAAAATTCCGCAATCTTGCCGCAGAAAAATATAACGGAATGACTCTGCTTTTGCTGATGGGAGCGGAAGCTGCACTCGATAAAGGAAGTTTAAAAGATTTCAGCCGTATATCAATGAACGATGTCGTTACCCGCCTGAAAAAGAATTACGGAGCATGGTTTAAAGATATTATCCATGACTTGGAATATGATGAAGATAAGGGCTGTAATATTATCAATCATATCTACAAAGACCTGTTCAGATATATCAATGTTGATCCCATGCAGTTGAGTCTTTTCATTGATGACCTGGGCAGACAGGATATTACTGCTTTCCGTGACCTGACGGAATATATATATAATTCCTTAAACCAATACTGGAATATACCTTCTATATTATCCAACTATAAGATGCCCGAAAAAAATCCGCTGAAATATATTTCCAATTCATTTCAGTTTATCCATAATATACTGAATCTCTCATCTTCAAAAAGAAAAAAACTTTCCCAACAGCTGCAAAAATATGCTGAGGATAACTGTATAGATATGGATTCCGAATTTGAGGGATTTGAAAGTTACAAACAATTTTCAGAATGTCTGACAGAATTTCTGGATAACAAAAATATCGACATTAATCGTAAACGCTTTCTTGAATCCGATTTCGGCATTATCACAAAAATAATGAATCTGTCAGTAGATATGGAAACTAAAACTGTTTCCAAGAATTCCGTTATACCTCTTTCGGGAGAACCGCTGACAGCATATCTGAAAATGATAAGCCTTTCATGGATAAGATTCTATGAAAAATTTGAAGCATATCCGCTTGATACTGTTATTACAGTTACATCTGTTCGTCTTTCAAATTGTACAACTGACGATGAGGAGGAAGAAGTCCGTTCTCTTTCAGCTCAATTCGAGAATATATGCACCTATATGGGCGGTATGCTGAAATATATTCAGGAAAAAGGTCTGAACAACACGGAATATTCCGTAAATTATGAGGATGGGACTGATCCCTTCGATACAGACAATATTGATATTATAAAGTCAAAATTAAAAACGATTGACAAGTGGGGCAAAAATTGTGAGATAAAATTTTCGGTAAATGCTGTCGGAGAATCTGAACACGAAACTCAGAAAACAGAATTCGGATGGTCATTTTCTCCTTATGCCAACTGGAAAAATTCCTTTGCACTGTTGAGATTGCTTGGAAGCAGTGATGATGACGATATTTCTGCGGAATCCCCTCTTTTGACTACCTGCGGAAATATGGATGAGTTGATTGCAAGTGAAAGTGAAGATGAATTTTTTATCAAGCTGGAAAGTATCCAATGCAAAGTTATGTCAAATTACTCAAACGCTGTAAGAACATATTTTAAAGACAGGTGTATTGAAGAATTTTCGCTTTTGCAGTCCTCTTTTTCAAAATGGAGTGAAGATATTTCATCGCATGGATTCTTTAATTGTATTCCGTGTATGAATGAAATGATTTCATATTATATCGATCTTATCAAAAAAGTTACCAATGAATACAGCAGTTATACTTCAAATGCAAAATCAAAAGTAGGCTATCTTCTTAATATTTTCAATATCATATCCGATGAGGATTTTCTTGAAAGTGCAAGATCCCCCGAAGTCATTATTCCTGCCTATCATCCGTCAATGCTTGAAAAAATAAGTGCCAGAAATGACTTTATCATTTTCAGTTTTTCCGAGCTTATCCCTGAATTATTCTGTCACAAAGAAAAAAGTATCGATCAATTATTTCAGGAATATGATAAGATGGCAACGATTACACAGGCTGTCGATGTGATACCCTATGGAAATGATAAGCTTATCTGCAAAAATGTCTGGGGATATTATGCCGTGTATTATGGCGATAAGAAAAAAACATATATCGGCAATATAGAACTTGTTCCTGAAGAATGTGAAAAAAATGCTGATGTTTCCGAACAATCAGATATTATTTTCCGTAATATCAGGGATTATATCAAAACTTTTCCGTCAAGTACAGACGGCTTGAATGTTGCGTTTATCTCTCCTGCTGAAATACAGTATGTCGTTGACGGTATCAATAAAGTATCTGACTGGCTTACCAAATTGAAAGTATATGCATCTGTCAATATAAAAGTCATCTGTTTCGGCGGTTCAAAGAATATTTCGGGTTATCTCAAATACTGGGTAAATAACTATATGAATCGGGACAGGACTGTGAATATCAAAACATCTTTGCAGTATATTCCAATCCAAAATTTTGAAAAAAATCTTAATGAACTTCTTGAAAATCAGGATATGTGCTTTATCTATGATATTCTTAAAACAAACGATATACAGTTCGACAGCTTTATCAGCAAGGAAAAAGAAATCAAGGCTCATCAGTCATCATGCCAGTTTCCAATGATGTTTATTCCTGATACCGTTGCCAAAACGCAGGGAATGCAGAGAAAAATAAATATTTCACAGATACAGTTTCTTGTTTCGAGATCATATACTCAGCTTGTAAACAAAGTTTTGAATCCGAATGTAATGGATAAAGAATACAAGGTCATGCAGGTACTTGAACTCCGTAAAAATCAGAACGCTATTCTTGATATTGCTCATAACAAGTGCAGATGGGTAGTCTGTGAGGACAAGGCAATTGACAGAAAACTCCTGCAAGCCGAAAAAAGACGTATTATCGGATTTACAACAGGTGAAGGCTGTTTCGGTGAATATAATATCACGGTATCTGCAAGAGAGGACTTGCTTCTGGATATAAAAGAAATGCTCAAACAAAAGCTGATGGGTAAATTCACAAACTGGAGTATGCGAAGAACCGATACCGTTGCCGACTACTGCCTGACTCTTACAGACTCCTTTGACGGAAGCAGGATACTGAAAGCACTGAATCCATACGATTACGAAACGCATAATTTCCTTGCCTATGCCCTGACTGTAAAGATACTTGGCATGGATAAATCTGACAACGATAAATACATACTCCGCAGTCTGATAAATCTTGATTCATATATTCACTGGTTCAGAAATACAGAGCTTCGCCCTGATTATATGCTGATAGAAATACCCGTTGATAAAGACCTGTATGATGCTGATAAAGATTTGAATATATCTATCAAAATCATCGAATGTAAGATGACCTTGAATACTGACAGATTTTATGAAGAGGCCATCTCTCAGGTAAAAAGCGGCATATCATTTTTCAGTCAGAATTGGAAAAAGGATAATGAGCATATCAACAGAAGATATTGGTTTACTCAGCTTTATCGTGCCATAGCCTTTTCTGTTCTTAACATTGCGGATAACGATCCTTATTATAATATCATAAACTCAAAGATATATAATATCCTTAACGGTGAAGTAAATATTTCGTGGAGCAGTGATATATATGCCTTTGATTTGGGAGATACCTCTGATGCAGTTGATGAAACAGAGATACAATCGGAAGATATTGATCAGATCATTGTATATCATAAATACGGACAGCTTGCCGTACAAAAAATGCTGATACCCGAAGATGACGGAGAATCCGTTAAAAGTGTGGATATGACTCCCCCGACAGAGAGTGAAACAGATGAAGATGAAACGGATATTACGGAATCATCGCTGTCTGATGAAGCTGAAATTTTATCACCATCTGTAACTGATGAAAAAGAAAAAACGGATGATACTTCATCTGATAAGGTAATACAAGAAAACGAAACAGGTGAACAAGTCGTGAATAACGAAATGAAAAGAGATATTTCTAATATAAGAATACTTCTTGGAACGGATATGAAAACACAGGAAAAAATATATTGGGAATTCGGCAGCCGCAGTCTTAACAACAGACATTTATTGGTCAACGGTAATTCGGGAAGCGGCAAAACATATTGCCTGCAAGGTTTGCTGATGAGTTCTGCATTACAGGGAGTATCCTCTGTTGTGTTTGACTATACAGGCGGTTTTACGGAGGATAAACTTGACAAAGTATTCCTTGACTGTTTAGGCGAAAGAATAAGGCAGAGAGTTGTTTATGTCGAAGGCATACCTGTCAATCCTTTCAAAAAAGGCATGATAAAGGCAGCAGGAAAATATTATCCCGAAAAAGATGAAAGTGTCGCCAACAGAGTAGCAGAGATTTTCAAAAATGTTTACGGCTTTGGTCCTCAGCAAACAAGCAGTATTTATCAGGCAGTCAGAACCTGTCTTAAAAAATACGGAGAAAATATGAATTTCCGAAATGTTGCCGATGAGCTTGAAGAAATACGGGCAGATACTGTAATAAGCAAAATATTGCCGTTCATTGACTTGGAACCGTTTGTGCAGGGCGAGGATTTTTCATGGGAACAGATTCGTGACAATTCCGAAGGGATAGTTTATGTTATACAGTTTGACGGTTACAACAGAGATATACAAGTTTTACTGACAGAAATACTGCTTTGGGATATATGGAATTTCTGTGTTAAAACAGGAGATGAAAGTAAGCCGTTTATATTGGTCATGGACGAGGCACAGAATCTGAGCCATAAAGAAAAATCTCCGAGTGCGAAAATTCTCACAGAGGGAAGAAAATTCGGAATATCAGGCTGGTACGCTACTCAGTTTATGAAACCTCAGCTTTCCGACGATGAAATACAGAGATTACAGCAATCTGTACAAAAACTCTATTTTTGTCCTCCCGATGATGGAGTGGAGATAGTAGCCAAAAGCATAGATATCACTGCTCAGGGAAGAAAAGAATGGTCTGAAAAGCTGAAAAAACTCAGAAAAGGCGAATGTGTAACTTGCGGCATGATGTCCAAACACAGCGGCATGATCAAATATACCCCAAAAATAATCAAAGTACCGAGTTTACAGGAGAGGATAAAAAATGAGTGAATTGAAATATTCTTATGATTCGGTAAATTTTCACAAGACATTTTCACCGCAGGATTCATACCTTGCAAAGATACTTGAACTTGCGGTGAATGGATATTCCGGAACAAAAGAGGATATCAGTGCCGTTACGGGAATCCCCACAGGAAAAACAAGCGGAAAAGTCATTCCGCATATACTTTATGCGTATTATATGGGATTGATAAAATACCGGTTGAACAAGGGTATATATTCACTGAATGTTACTTCGTTAGGCAGAATTGTCTACGATAATGACAAATATCTTTTTGAAGATATTTCCAAACTGATATGCCATTATCACATTTGTGAACCACATTATGGTGCATATATCTGGTCATTTATATATACTCATCTTCCGCTCATGCTTGACGAAACGATCAGTGATGAAACTTTGAAAAAGAAATACAACGAATATTTTGATCTGAATGTTGATATCAGCCCATTGAAAAATACATATTCTGATGGCTTTTTGTCTGTATTGAATTTATTGGATTTTTCTGAAGGTCTGAAAATAAACAGTTCCTATTACAGGGACAATATGCTTTATGTTTACGCATATTTATTGTTGACTTCATGGGAAAAACATTTTCCAAATGCACAGGAAATCACTTTCGATCAAATCAGTAATGAACTGAAATGGAACAAAATATTAGGTTTTGACGATGAAGAAATGCTGTTTGCACTTGAACAGCTTGAAAATGAAGGAATTTTGCAGCTCAATAAACAGCTTGTTCCCTATACAGCGGTAAAGCTTACAGATTCATCTGATCCTATGCTGAAATTGTATGATCTGTTAAATTAGAAAGGGTGTGAATGCTGTGTTAGTCAATGACATTCTGGAATTCAATAAAAAGAAATATTTTAACGGTGCCGTTCAGGCAAATTGGTTTTACGATAACGATAAAGTATATGATGTTACATCAAGCTATGTGTTTCATGGTCCTAAATATCATGGTGTTGATCAGCAGGAAACAGGAAGTCTGAATTATAAATTGAATGATACAGCATCGTATCTTCTCAGGATAGCTAAAAAATCTTCAGAAAAGGAATCAAACCGTTTTAATATGACGATTGCCGGTTACGGTACAGGCAAAACACACTTTTCTGTTGCAATGGCTTCTTTTCTTTCAGGGCATAATAATGTTCTGCGACAAACAGTCATAGAAAATGTAAAAACAGCGGATAAGTCTATTGCTTTAAAATTGCAGAGTTACACAGGAAAAAATCTTGTTTTGGTACTGAATGGTATGAAAGATTTCAACCTGAACAGCGAAATACTTTCCGTGACAAAAAAGGCGTTGGAACAGCATGGTATATCTTCCGAAGTTCTTGCTTCTCTGACCAAGCAATATCGTCAGGCAATCAGTTTTTGCAGGAATACCTTTGAAACATATAAAGACAGTTATGATAAATATTTATCTGACGCAGGATATAAAAATATATTGACTCTTGAAGATATCCTATCTGCCCTTGAAAATACAGACCGTGGAATATTCAATGTGGTCAATGAAGTGTTCCATGAATTTATGGGAACGTATATAAACGTGGAAACGGATATTTCGGCAGCGGATGTCCTGTCGCTGATCGTTCAAAAATATTGCATTGAACAGAAAGTCTTTGACCGCATATATATTCTGTTCGATGAATTCGGAAGATATATAGAATATACTGCCAATAACCCGCATATTGCAGGTGATTCTGCACTTCAGCAGATATTTGAAGCAATACAGAATGCTGATGGCAATATTGTTTTCGATGCATTTATCCAATCTGATCTGAACTCATATATAAGAAGGGTTCAAAATGCCAACTCAAATATCAATCGTTACATCGGAAGATACGAAAACAGTGATAAATATTATATTTCCGCCAATTTTGAAACGATACTTGCCAATTTGATAGAAACCAAAAATGATACTGCTTTCAGAAATACCGTTGAACAAAATATAGATGATATTTATCCAAGCTATCACCAAAGAATTTTTTACGCTCTTAACGCATGGGCAAGACCGCAGATACAGAACAGAAGTGTATGGACAAATTCATCCATGTATTTTGAAGTGATAGCAAAAGGATGTTATCCTATCCATCCCGTGACGGTATGGTTTCTGGCAAACACATCTTCATGGATGCAGCAGCGTTCTACTATAGCCTATACAGCGGAGCTGTTTGAAAATATCAAAAATGCGGAGATCACTCCCAGATGGATTCCGTATATTTACCCTACGGATATTATAGGAACAGGTCTGTTTGATGAAATGCTGAGTTCAGAAGAAAAGGGATATGTTCAGAGTCAAAGTTGCCTGACATATCAGGCTATTATTTCTAAAACAGGAGATAAGCTGTCAAATATTTCTGTTTCTGTTTTGAGGGCTATTCTGATTGCAAATGTTATGCAATTCAAATTTGATTCCCGTGAATCCTGTATTCGTTGTATATGTGTTTGCAGTGGTCTGAATGAAGATGATGTTAATACGGGGCTGTCAAGTCTGGAAAATGAATTTTGTGTCGTAAGCTTTGATAGAAATAATAACTGCTTTGATCTGAATGCTGAAGCTCACGGATACAGGGAATATATGCTTTGTCTGAGCAAAAGAATTATACTTGCAAGGACTTTTGATCCCATCAGTGAAATGGATGAGGAGCTTATGAATGAATTAAGGCTCAACATTCCGGAAAATACGTCTTTCAGCAATGAACGGAATATTTCATCTTCCGAATGGCAGTATGAAAAGAGTATCATCAAGATAAGCGACTTTAATGAATCTTATTGCCGTTCCCTGCTGAATTATTTCAAAAGTGCCGTTGACGCAGAAAAACTCAGAGGCAAAATAATATATATTTATGCCGGTAAAGATTGGGAAAAATCTCTTTCATACATGGTCAGTGCAACAAAAAATACAGACATTGATAAATATCCTGTATTCTTTTTCATCTTGAAAGACGATAATGAAAACTGGCTCTCATTATTGAGAAAAAGGGCGGCATACAGAAAATTCACGGAATCGGAAAAAGAAATGTATTCACGTTTTATTACAAAGGATCAAAAGATTCTTATGCGAAGCATATGCTCAGATTATAATAATATGGTGAAAGCCAAACTTCTTTTAACAAAAAACGGTATCATGGAATTGAATGAAAAAATCTGTCCTGCTTGTCTGGATAAATTTAAAAGTATATATCCGAATGCAATTCCGTTTTCATTTGCCGAATTTGAAAAAAAGCCTTCGCCTGCTGCAAAAAAGAAACTGTTAGCTCTTTGCAGAAGTATGTACAGCGGAGTAATGTGCAATAAACAGTCTTATCAGGGACTTGATCCTACCGATAAAAGACGGATACAAACTATTTTTTCCACAACATCCGTCAATACATCGTGGCAGATATTCAATACTGATTATGAATTATGTGAACCGCAGAATAAAGCAGTCAAAAATATCTATGATATTACAGTAAATAAAATAACGGCTGATAAAAAACAAACGATAGCCCAATTATATTTGCCGCTGCTTGATCCTCCATATGGATTGAATCATTATTCCTTGTTTCTCTTTATTGTTTATATTCTGACTTATCATTCCAAAAGACTGCTTATATACAACGGAAATCATATATTATCAAAAAAGGAATTTACGGAACAGTATTTGTCAAGTGAAAAAAAGATGCTTGAAAATCTGTTCAAACTGAAAATTTCGCTTAAAGAACAAGATGATGATGAAGCCCTTGAAGAACTGATAAAAGATATAAAGCAGTTGAAATATACTGAAAAATGTGAAGAACTGAAAAAAAGTCTGAATGACCTTTGCGAAAAGTCAGATAACAAGGACAGCTTAAAAGGTAAAATTGCTGATTGCGAATATAGATTAAATCAGGGTATCAGGTTGAACAATAGTTTGTATCAAACAATCTCCAAAGCTGACAAAATCATTGAATCATGCAAAAATTCATTCGAATTGGCAGGCATTATCTCTGTCTTGAGTGCTGTTAAATTGCCTAATGCAGATACGCCAATAGAGGAATACTCCGAATTTCTGTTCAGTCCGACGTACTGTTCAAAAACCGAACAAATATTAAATTATGCCGAACTTCTTTTGAAAAAGAATTTTAAAGATTATGTTTCCAAATTGAAATGTTCGTATTCCCAATCCAGTGAATTCAAAAAAAGATACACCCAAATTGTCAAAAAGCTTTCTGAAATGGGCAAAAAAGAATTGGCTGAAACTTTGAAAGCAAAAATAAACTCTGTTTTGCAGGAAGCGGAAACAGAACACAAATATGCTTCTGTCATTGCAGAGGCTGACAGTTTTATTTCATCTTGTAATTCTACTGTCAGCAATATGGATCATGAAATGCTTCAAATCAGATTATCCGCTTTAAATGGCTGGGCGGATACATTTTCAAAAGCTGATGATCTTAATCCGTCTGTCCAAAAAGAGTATTTATCACGTCTTAACGGTATTTCAAAAAAGATTCATTTGCAACAAAAAGCACTTGATGATTATATCACCGATGTTTTGAAACAGATAAAACGTCCTGATATTGACTCTGCCGCTCTCCTTGAAAGAATCAAAAAGGCGTTGAATGCTAAACCGGAAGAAAAAATAAGAATAAAGTTATCAGAGTCAGCCCAACTGTTAGAAGAATATCATTCTGTCAAAACCAAAATGTTAAATGCAGATTTAAGGACAATTTCAGAACTTGAAATTGAGTATGATGCCAAATGGAAAAATACTGTCTGTGCCGGATATGTTTCGGAATGCATTGAAAGCTCCAAAAATAAAATACAGCGTATGAGAACCAAATGGATAGAAAAAAATGTGACTGATGTTTTGTCCAATATAGATAGTTTATCAGTAACACAATGTATTCAATGGCAAAAAATAGTTTCTGAGGTGCCTGAATATCTGACTGAATCTGACTTGAATTTGATATCGTCACTTTCCGTAAAAATTGCGGAAATTATAAAATCTCAAAGAATAAACGGTGTCGTAGAAATGTTCAATACCCTGACTGACGAAGAAAAGTCTGAATGTCTGCATATTCTCATAGGAAGGCAATCATAAAATTCGATTTTAAACTTGAAATAACCATCGAATTAAAAAATATATAAATTTTACTTGATTTGTTGCGAGCTTTCAGTTACAATTAACATAACTCGTTGTGCCAGTAAAAACGAAACATCAAGTTTCTCGGCTGTCGGAGAATAAAGCCGGAGTTTTTTAATGTACCGGCACAAAAGATTATATCCACAAAAATTAAAGGGGAAGTTACAGTGAAAGTAAAAAAAAATAATTTATTGCTATATTCGACATTTTTGGGAATAGTGCTTGCTTCGATATCGGGTTGTCAAAATAACAGTAACGTATCTGTCAGTCAGGCTGAATCTGAAAATACAGTATCCATATCCGAAAATTCATCCGAAAGCCAAATTTCAAAGGACTCGGCAGTTGATATTTCCCAAACATCCGAAATATCAGAATCTTCCGCAGATGAAGAAAAACAGCGTCAGCAAAAAATAAAGAATGATGCTTCAATTCTTTTGGAATACAAGAAAAAACTGGAAGCTGAGCCTGTAAAGGACATAAGATGGGAAACAGAACTGCTCGACGGCGGTAATGAAGGTCACAACTACGGAAAACTCTATTATTACGATTCCGTACTCCGTGACATTAACAATGACGGTAAAATAGAGCTGATTGTCAAGTATGACCTGAGGCAAATCGTATTTCCTCAAACCCAGCAATATACTCCGTCTGCAACTTTTACTTATGATATAGTCAGTGTTGTTGACGGCAAGGCAGTTGCAACAGAGCATTATATGAATGAGGAAGGTCTGTACTATTCGGGGGCGCAGAGATGATAAAAAGGAGTGGAAGTATGAAAAAGCGTATATCAATACTTTTAAGCGTCATCACGGCAGTTTCGGTTATGCTTTGTTCACCTGCCGTATATGCCGATGATGAAAATGGCTTCAATGTCAATGTTTTTAATATAGGGACTTATACAGGTATCAATTCTCATACCTGTATGTATTACGACAAAAATACAAAAGATATATATATGTCTGCTTATGACTATGTTGTGACAAGCGGAGACTCAGATCTGTATAAAACATGGCTGTATCACGTCAATGACAAGAATGTCTGTGAACAGCAGTGCAAGATTTCCCAACATACCCGCCACCAATACAATTCCGTTGCAAGTACCCAAAAGGTGTTCTACAAAGACCTGAAAATATGCAGTGCTGATGACTATCAGCAGGCTTTTTATATGTATGAAAAAAATGACAACATGGTAAAGATTAATGTGGACAGTGGTATGTCAACATACAGACCGACCACTCATTACTCTGACCTTCCTGATTACAGCGATATTAACAAAGTTTCTCTTGACCTTGAGAATGAAAATACCGCCGTTCTTGATTCAAAAGTTTTGCTTGACGGCAATTATGGTCTGAACCTGATTTGGAAAAGCAGTGATCCGTCTGTTGCAAGCTCTGACAAAAATGGAAATATCACAGCACATTCATCGGGTGAATGCGATATTACCTGTGAGATAGAGGGTGCAGGACAATCCGCAGAGTATCATATTACCGTGAGCGAAACAAAGTTACAAGGTGACGCAAATCGTATTCTTGCAAATATGGAAGACAGCAGTATGAAAGATAAATATAACGCTGTCTATAACAACTTGGGAAACGTGTATATGGAAGGTCATGTCATCACTGACATAGACGGAGACGGAGAATGGGAAATGGCTGTAAGAACATCCGATAAAAAAACTATATCCATATACAAGATAATTGACAACAAGCTTGCAAAAGTCCGCTATCTGACAGGAATTACCCGTGCAGATCTGATATATTCCAGTCTGGAAAATCCTTCAAGATGTTATCTCCGCACCATCAAAAAAGACGGAGATGAATTCGTGTTCAAAATATTCAAATATAACGGTGCATACAAAGATATGGATCAGCTTTATGAATGCAGTGTCGATTTCGATACACGCAAGACAGAAGTAGAAAAGGGACTTCCATATATGACTTGTGTATGGCGTGAATCTTTCAATGATGATTTTTATGATGCTTTGCCGGGATCTGACAGTGAATATAAGCTGACATACGTTCATGATGACATGTATAAATTTTCAGATTACAGCATAACCGGCCACTTTTTTTATAACTACTATAAAGATAACGAGGATGATGTTTTCACTATGATGTATGGCTTTGACAGCTGGTTCGGATATGGTAGTGCCGATAATCCGGGAGGAATACAAAATGTTATGGTAAATGAACTTTTTGCAAGACACGGCTACAAGTTCAAAAGTCCTATGCTTACGGCATTTATGAATAAAAAACATGATTATAAAGCCGATCCGAACATATCTGCCGACTATATACTGAATCATTTCAATAAATATGAAAAATATCATTTTGACCATCTGGAATATGTCTACGTAGAGCAAGTGTAATAACCGAAATAAGTATTCCATGCTGGCGGGCTGAAATTTCCAGAAAGAAATTTCAGCCTGCATTTTTATGTATTCCAAGATTTTCACATGAAACATAAAAATTTCGGGCGGTTTTTATATTAAAATAACTCGTTGTGCCAGTAGAAAATAAAAAAATAATGAAACTCCACTCAAAATATGCTATTCTATAATTGACCCAAAACTATAGGAGGCATACAGAAGATGAAGTTTCAGGATAATTATAACATGAAAATCGAAAATATGGAAGAC
>CADCDE010000022.1 GCA_902800065.1 uncultured Ruminococcus sp. | reverse complement strand
CTGAGGAGCGACAGCGACGAAGAATCTTTTGAAGATTCCTCACTGCGTTCGGAATGACATACTTCATTTCATCATTGTCAGAATATTTTTCAGTTACGTTGAACTCACGTTAATATATTTTCAATAAAATCATAAAGTATTAATGTTTTGTCATATAATTATTCTGCAGGATCAACATGAACCATACAGTGCTTTACCTCAGGAAACTGTGCCTCGATATCGTCATGCAGCCTTTCGGCTATCTCATGTGCATCTTTCAATGTCAACTTTCCGTCTACCGATATAACTGCATCAACATATATCTTTGAACCAAACATCCTCGTATGCAGTGAAACGAGAGCTGCCACACCCTGTTCTTGTCCGATAAGCTCCTTCATTTTCTGTTCAGTCTCATCATCACAGGATTTATCGACCATTTTATCAATGGCATCCTTGAATATATCGACTGATGCTTTTATAATAAAAATGCAAATCACAAGACACGCTATAGGTTCGAGTACAGGGAATCCAAGTTTTGCTCCGCCAATACCTATCAATGCACCCACTGAAGAAAGCGAGTCACTTCTATGATGCCATGCATCAGCCTTCAACGCCCCTGAATTGATACTCTTGGCATAGTATATCGTATATCTGTACATCAATTCCTTTACGATAATAGAAACAACTGCGGCAACAAGTGCAAGTGTTCCGGGTATCACTATATCTCCGACAGAACCTGAGGTCAGTGTATCTATTGCAGAACGACCTATTTCCAAGCCTGTTATGAGCAATATCACCGCAAGTACGATAGAGGCGGCACATTCCATCCTCTCATGACCGTAGGGATGTTCCTTGTCAGCTTTTTTGGCTGAAAGACGAAAGCCTATAATGACTATGAATGTGCTGAACACATCCGAAGCTGAATGCACAGCATCCGATATCATTGCCGAGGAATGTGCCAAAATACCTGCGAACATCTTGAACACTGAAAGCAATAAATTTACCCCGATGCTCACATTGGATACTTTCATGGCAATATCTTTCTCATTCAAATTTTTCATAACAATACACTCCCTGACTATATAAAAAATCTGCGGAACATAAATATACGTCCCGCAGTTATGTTTCTGCTGTTCAACCCGAACCCGACATTATGTCTGACTGTTGATGATATGATTTATCTGAAGTATCTGTCAATTGCAAAGCTCTTACCGCCGTCTACGATCTGTTTCATCTGTACAGCAATGTTCTCAGGACTTTCCTTCATACCAGTCTGTACCCATTTTACTATACTTCCTGCTATACCGTATGCGAAAAATTCCGAGATGAATTTCATATTTTCACCCTTTATACTGTAGCCCTCAGTTATCTGTGCAAGGATATCGTCAGTTATCTTTACTATAACACTAAAAAAATACTTTCTAAATTCATTACCATACGGAGTATTTATCGCATTTGCATAAAATTTTGAATTCTCTTTTAATATACGCAGTATATGCAGAAGCTGTTCACTCCAATTTTCGATAGTGAAATCATCTTTGAAAGGGCTTACGACATCATTGTAGAATATCCAGTTCAAAAGCTCATATTTATCCTGAAAGTGATAGTAAAAGGTCTGGCGATTCAGACCGCATTCAGATGTTATATCAGATATAGTTATTTTTTCAAACGGCTTTTTAGACATTGTTTTCTTAAAACCCTCAGATATAGCTTTTTTTGTTACAGAAGATTCAGACATCTTTTAACACCCCACTACTTTTTTTAACATAAAAGTATTATATCACAATTATTATTAAATCTCAATACAAAATTATCACTAATTGTCAACCGTTTTTTTGATTTCAGGTTGACAATCGGCTGATATTATAATATAATTATATCAAATAATAAAAAGGAAGTGATAAAAATTGAATATCGAAAACACAAAGAAACATACCAATCAAGCGTTGCTTGATATGATATATATATCGGTGTTTACTGCTATGATCGCTGTTTGCTCCCAGATATATATACCCACTACAATACCTTTTACCCTGCAGACGATGGCTGTATTTATCACGGGAGGCATATTGGGATGTAAGAGAGGCACTCTGAGCATTATCGTATATCTGCTCTTGGGAATAATAGGTGTACCTGTATTTGCGGAATTTTCAAGCGGATTGGGCGTACTTTTCGGAATGACAGGAGGATATATCATCGGATTTATATTCACCTCGCTCATTGTAGGATTTATGTGCGACAAGCTCGGAAAAAAATTATGGGTGCTTGTTGTATCAATGATACTTGGACTGGCTGTATGCTATGCCTTCGGAACTGTATGGTTTATGATAGTATATACCCGAACAGTTGAACCGATAGATATAATTGGTGCATTGAGTCTGTGTGTATTTCCGTATCTGCTGTTTGACCTTGCCAAAATAGCCGTTGCAACTGTAGTGGTGAACCGCCTTGATAAGCTCATCAAACTTTGAGTTAAGACCGCATCACAGCCTTTGCATACAGTTTTTTATTGGAAAAGGCTACAGCGAAGACTTTATCCGAGCCATGACAGAGATAATAGCTATTCTTGAAAAAGAAAACCCGCTATTGAGACTTACTGAGCATTGTGATATCATATGTGAAAACTGTCCGAATAATATAGACGGAATCTGCAAAGATAATAAGAAGGTTTCTTCTATCGACAGAAGATGTCTTGAAACATATAATATGCACTCTGGTGATATAATAAGATGGAGTGAGCTAAAAAAACTTGCTTATAACAATATCATCAGCAAAAAACAGCTTGCGACCGTATGTCATGATTGTACATGGCGTACATTGTGTTTTATTTAGGGGAAGCGAAAACCGCCTGTAATTTTATTACAGACGGTTTTCGTGTTATTTCAGTGTTCCCATTTTTTGCGTGGAGTCGGTTCAGGCTTGCTCCAGAAAGCATGGTCATTCAATTCCCTGATAATACCGTTATTTTCCAAAGCACGGATATCTCTGCGATATTCATTGTATTTTACGCTATTAAAAATATCTGTATCCTTTGTGAACATATTTCTTGCACCAAGTGCAAAGCCTGACACTATCATCATTTCCTTCTCAAATTCCTCAATTTTGGAAATTTCGTCAATTATTCCCAATTCTTCAATATCCTGCAATTTTATCATCTCCCGAATTTTGTTACTTCAGATTATACTACATAATTTTGATTTTGTCACGAAAAAATTATTGAAATATTAAAATAAAATAATGTATAATTTATCTATAATAAACGTCAATAAAAATTTCATTTTGTCATTCTGAGGAACGAAGTGACGAAGAATCTTTCAAAGATTCCTCGCTTTGCTCGGAATGACATAGAGCAATTTATTTTGTAATTTACTATAAAAAACATACAGGAGATTTTATATGGAAAACAGATTTTCAAGAACAGAAATGCTTATCGGAAAAGAGGGCTTTGAAAAACTCAAAAGCTCAAGGATAGCTGTATTCGGTGTCGGAGGTGTCGGCGGATATGTTGTCGAGGCACTTGCACGAAGCGGTATAGGCAATCTTGACCTTATTGACCGTGATACTGTCAGTATTTCAAATATCAACAGACAGATAATAGCACTTTCATCAACTGTCGGGAAATATAAAACAGAAGTCGCAAAAGCCCGTGCAGAGGATATAAACCCCGATATCAGAGTAAATACATATAATATATTCTACACACCCGAAACCGCTGAAACATTTGATTTTTCACAGTATGACTATATAGTTGATGCGATTGACACCGTCAGCGGAAAGATACAGCTTGTCATGCAGGCGGATAAAAGCAATACTCCAATAATTTCATCAATGGGTGCAGGAAATAAATTAAACCCGACACTTTTTGAGGTCTCAGATATATACAAGACATCTGTATGCCCGCTTGCACGTGTAATGCGAAAGGAATTAAAAGAACGTGGAATAAAAAAACTCAAAGTCGTGTACTCAAAGGAAACTCCCATCGAGCCGAAAATCAAAGAGTATGACGAAACAACGAAAAAAATAACACCTGCAAGTATCGCCTTTGTACCTTCAGTAGTCGGGCTGATAATTGCAGGTGAGGTCATCAAGGACATAATTCATAAAACGTGAGGACGGAAATCATAATTCTCATACTCATAGGCATCGGCATCTTCATCATTTTTATCCTCAACACTGTTATGAGGGACATATCTTTCAGAAAAGCTCTGTAATTCTGCTATTGCCTGCAAAAGCTCCTTACTGCTTGCTGTTCCTTCATCATATTTCTTGTTGAGTTCTTCTATCCTGCTGACGTACATCATATATACCGCTCTTGATTTCGGTGAAAATTCACTTCTGACACGCTGTTTCATCTCATTTATCTGCTCATCACTGAAATATTTCATAAACTTTTTTCACTCCTTTCTTAAAAAAATAATTATCAAAGCGACAGGACATATAAAAAATATGCCTGCCGCCTTTATTTTTATGACTGTGATATTATTCTTCCGATTCAATATCCTTGCATTTTACACGATTCATCCTGCAGTAATGCTTGACATACTTATTGTCAGGTGAACATTTTACAACGAGAGTCCTGTTTGAACCGTTGAATGCATTTGCACTTATATTATCTACAGTATCGGGAAGTATAAGTGATCTGATATTTCCGCACTTGCTGAATGAACCATAGCCGATAGACCTGAGTTTTTGCGGTATATTAACGGTTTTAAGAGAACCGCATCCCGTAAATGCACCGTCTTCTATCTCAGTGACAAGTTCAGGTATATTAACAGTTGTCAGTGCCTCACACCAGCTGAAAGCATTCTTTCTGATATTCAAAACCGTTTCGGGAACCTTGACAGTCTTGAGAGAACGGCATCCGCTGAAAAGATTTTCAGGAAGCTCATCAACACCGTCAGGGATCACAATATCGGTAAGAGACTCACAGTTAAGGAAAGCGTGTTTGCCGAAGCTCTGTACACTGTTCGGTATTGAGAAATCCTTAAGCGATTCACATCCGCTGAAGGTACTCTGTCTTATTCTTTTTATATTCTGATTAAGTTCAATTTTCTGTAAAGACTTACATCCCGAAAAAGCTCCTCTGCCTATATCTGTAACTGATGACGGGATATTTATCGTCATTAGCTTCTTGCAGTTTTCAAAGGCTCTTTCACCTATTTTTACAAGACTTCCAGGTAATTCGACAGATTCTAACTGTTCATTTCCGGAGAAAACGGCATCACTCAGTGCCTGATATCCTTCCGGTACAACGATACGCTTTGCAGCTATATTCTGTATATCATTCACGGTAAATGTTTTCAGATTTTCCGATACAGCTTCATTCGGCTGAGACTGTACCTCAGGTTTACTTTCAGCTATCGGCTCACTCGGATTTGCAGGAGCTTCTTCTTTTATTTCAGCCTGAACAGGAGCTTCTTCCTTTTTAGGCTCCTCGTTTACAGGTGCTGCCGGCTGGACAGGCTGCTGAACAGCAGCAGGCTGAGTTGGCATCTGCTGATTCGGCATCTGCTGGTTCGGCATTTGCTGATTAGGCACTTGCTGCATCCAAGGATTATATCCCCAAGGCATCTGAGGCTGCTGAGCCGGATCTGCACCCTGCTGCGGCATCTGCATCCAAGGATTGTATCCCCAAGGCATCTGAGGCTGTTGAGTCGGATCTGCACCCTGCTGCGGCATCTGCATCCAAGGATTGTATCCCCAAGGCATCTGAGGCTGCTGAGCCGGGTCTGCACCCTGCTGCGGCATCTGCATCCAAGGATTATATCCCCAAGGCATCTGAGGCTGCTGAGTCGGATCAATGCCTGGAGGTGTCATCGGCTGTCCCCACGGATTTGTCTGAACAGGCGGCTGCTGTTCAGTTTTTGGCTTTTCAGGGACTTTTTCAGATTCTTTTTCTTCCTTTTCATCCGATTCGCCTGTAAAATCGAATACAGGAGGCTCTATTTTTTGTTCTTTCGGAGCTTCTTTATTTTCATCTGCTTCATCTGTGAAGTCGAATACAGGAGGCTCTATTTTTTGTTCTTTCGGAGCTTCTTCCTTTTCATCTGCTTCATCCGTGAAATCGAATACAGGAGGCTCTATTTTCTGTTCTTTCGGAGCTTCCTCTTTTTCCTCCTCCTCACCCGTGAAGTCGAATACAGGAGGCTCTATTTTTTGTTCTTTCGGAGCTTCCTCTTTTTCATCATCTTCACCCGTAAAGTCGAATACAGGAGGCTCTATTTTTTGTTCTTTCGGAGCTTCCTCTTTTTCATTATCTTCACCTGTGAAGTCGAATACAGGAGGTTCTATTTTTTGTTCTTTTGGAGCTTCCTCTTTTTCATCATCTTCACCTGTGAAGTCAAATACAGGAGGCTCTATTTTTTGTTCTTCCTGTTTTTCTTTTTTATCTTCTTCACCTGTGAAGTCAAATGCTGAAGACTCGTCCATTGACTGATTTTGCTGTTCCTTCTGCTCAGAGGGTACAGCAGAATTATTATTGTTTCCGGAAAAGAAATCAAATACAGTCGGTCTTGAATACCCCGCCTCGGAGGTTTCGGAAAGCTGGGACTTTTCGCTCGGAAGGACAAAACTGCCGTTTGAACCGTTTTCCGAACCGTTCCACATATCACTGTCGGAATCATTCTGATTTACCCATACCTCACCTGAGCCGATAAGTATCTGACCTTTTCTCTCACCGTTTTCGTTAATATTCTCCGGTATCTGATACATATGGATATTAGGCGTTATACCGAACATCGGAACATTCCAGTTCAGAGCATAAACGAATGTTTCAACGACATAGCACGCCCATTTTTCAGCCATGCAGGCATCCTGTGTAAGTACCTTGATAGATTGGAGTATCGCAATACATTTGTCTATTTCAGGCTCATCATGTGCCATATAGAGAGCATTGCAGACACCCTGCTCATATGCATCAAGAAATACTTTTCTTTCCTGTTTTAGATCAGGGATATACTCATCGAGCATTGCACGAAGCTGAAGACCGTCAAGGATTATATCAATACCGTAAGTTTTGATTATGTATCTCAAACCTTCCTTGGCGTTGTCGAAGGTGAGCTTTTTCTCGTCCTGATTATCAAGCTCTGCACCGCAAAAAGGACATCTTATGATAAGATTCGCTTTTGCACTGGTTTTCCATTCACTTCCGCACTTTTTACACTGCATCAAATATCACCGTCCTTTCGGGGAATTTCATACAAAATGAAAATCCAATAATCATTATAAAAATTCCTCTCTAAAAATAATATCATAATTTTAGGCAAATTATACAAAGACTAATAACAATTATATCTTCCGCCTAAATAAACTATACTAAATTTCTGATAAATTTTCAATAGCATCAGCACATTTTTTATACATTTGAACAAATATAATATATTTTTTAGTATATTTTCCACAATGATTCTTTTAAAGAAATTCAAAGTGTGATAACTAAAAAAGGGCATTCTGCCCCACTGTTTCTATATGGATATTATACTAAATTTTTTATTTTAAATCAATATTTTTTCGCACTTTTTATAAAAATATTGTACGAATTTCAGGACATTTTTTTGAGTATTTTAAATAAAAAAAATGAAGTACAGAAATTCTCTCTGTACTTCATTATCTTAATGCAAAATATTTTCATTATCGGGGTTTACTACCGCTATGACAGAATTATTTTCAATAACTATCATCCAGTCAGTCGGCAGTAACAGAAACTGTACAAATGACGGTTTTTTATAAAGAAGCTCAAAAGCGTAAATTGACTCCAATTCATCAGGCGAGGGTGTTTTCCGGGCATCTGCAAAGCCTATATACCAGCCCGAATCATATTTATCTGCTTTCTGAGTACGGTGAAGATAAATTTTATCAGCCTCAAGGACGTTCTTTGCACAGACAATCTTACTGTAAAAAACTGTTGGTTCACCCTTCAGCTTAAAAGCACTCAGAAATTCAAACTGTTTTTCCTGTATTTGTATTGCAAGTGTAAGGTCTTCAGTGAGATGCTTCAGCGGATTATTTGTATAATCGGGGGAAAGAATCTTTTTAGTTCCTTCAGGAGTATCCGCAAGGATAAAAACAGTCCAGCCGATTTGTATTTTATATCCGTCAGGGATATTTTTCAAATCAATATTTTCAAAAACACCGAGAAATGCTTTTGCATTTACTTCAAACCCGTCTTCAACAGTAGCTTCAAGTATAATTCCATTTATATTTTTTTTGACACTTATCATAAAAATTCCCTCTTGACGCACTCAAAAAATGTCTGTGCAAGTGCCTTGTGTCCTCTCTCATCAAGATGTATACCGTCAGTTTCTGATGTATCTGCTATCCTGGCGGCTGACAGGAATATACAGTCATTATCGGCGGCTAACTTTTTGATTTTTTCTTCAAGCTCTATGGATTTCGAAATACTTTTTTCATCAAAGCTCGTTGAAAAATTATGTGACAGAACAGTCTCGCTGATATATACAGGGCATACGAGAATTATTTTTGTTCTGCTGTCAAAGAGTCTTATCTGACTGATAATTACATCAAGACCATCAGTTATTTCATTGACAGTGGCATTGAATTCCGTTTTGCAGTCATTTGTACCGAGCATCACTATTGCATAGTCAAGCGGATAGTTTTCCCCGAGTATATCTGGAAGTGCCTTACTGCCGTTTTTATCGGGCTTTTCCTTGCAATCAAATACAGTTGTACGGCTGTTAAGACCTTGCTCTATGACCTGTATATCATATGCTTCAAGCATTTTTGACAGAAGTCCTGTCCATCGTGTATTTTCGTCAAAACGTCCTCTGTCATAATATCTGTAGCCGTAGGTGTTTGAATCACCGAAACACAATAATTTTTTCATGTCATTCTACCGTCTTGTCAATAAAGTATAAGTGTATCGTCCTTTACAAAGGAATTACAGGTATAGCTTTCATATTTATCGAGCTTTGCATCATAGATAAAGCAGTAATCAAAGGATGTTTTATCCTCTGTGCTGTGGAGAGTCCTGTTTGTGATTATATATCTGTTGTCTATACATGAAACAAAATCTCCTATCTCTGTATCATACTCAAGTTCAACATCGGAATTGACGATTCCTTTTACATATTTCTTTTCCACTCCCGAAAGTACTGAGAACAGCTTGAACGGATTTTCATCTATTATATACATAACGCTGTCATCATTTGAATGAAGGTCTGTTTCAACGCCGAGCTTGTTTGTAGAAACATCATAACTGCATATCTTTTCGGCACCGCTCTTGAATTCCTTTGCACGGAAGTAGACCTTGTTTTTGGATATGCCCATATATCTGACAAGAGCCTTTATATCGGCACTCGCAATACAGCGTTTGGTTATTATTTCCTTGCCTGACTTTATCTCCTTCAAAAGCTCATTCATACGGCAGAGCCATATATTATCTCTTATATCATTGTGTATCCATCTCTGCTCTTTATAGAATTCCTCTTTGATATTTTCATCACCGTAGGGATCAAGAAGCAAAACGAATTTCTCATTCTTGACGGTCATCATTTTGATATTCTGACAACCGACCTTTGCGATAAGGGATGATTTCACGAAATATTTTTTGCTTTCCTCAAGGTCATACAGATAACAGAGGCAGTCACAGCCCGTTACCTCCTTATATTTCTGGAATACCTCGGAATTATCGGCATCAGGTGCCATATATATCAGCAGATGCTGGCTGTCGATAGCCATACACTCTTTAAAGGCACCTGTACAAACTATCTTTCTTCTGTTTTTCTCGGTACCCGTTTTTTTGTCAAGCTCAATCATCCAGAGACTGTTTGTTCCATTTTCGAGGATAAGTATAAGATTTTTTTCAAAAGTAAAGAGATGTTCCACGAATGATGGATCCTCAAGAGAATAATTGGATACAAGCCTTTCCTTTCTTGATGCACGGTCATATTCCAATACAAAAAGATTGTTGTTGCCGTCATCATTTTTTTCCTCAAGGTAATAAATACAGTCACTGTTTACGCTTGAAAGCTGAATATTTCTGTCAGCAAGAATATTTCTTATATCTACTACTACCATTTTAAATTGTCCTTCTTTCTAAAAAATCATCAGGATAATTTCCTGATATCTGTACCATCAGTAAGCATACTTGCTATATTCAGCGAGCCGTCAAGATAATATATCCTGTCGCCCGCAATCGAGAATAATAAAACATTTGTTTTCTGGATATCCGTCATTTCAAGACCGTTTGTCTTCATTCTGCCAAGAGAAAGAATATCGGGAACGTTTCCGTTTTCAACAGCTTTCTGGGCATTGCCGAGACTTTCGGAAATATACAGATGATATATATAGTTATCACAGGCTGAAATTTTTATTGCATGATTGCCGCCGAGATATCTGACATCACTGCCGTCAAATTTTGCGGAATATATTTTTCCGTTGCTTTTTGGGGTGTAGTCAACGACGAATATCCTGTCCCCGCAGCAGCATATTCCCAAAGGAACTATCTCACCGCCATAGCTGCTCAAATACAGCTTTTGTACATTCTCGGGTGAAGCAAGCTCAAATGTATCTATAGCACTTTCGCCTGAAGTGCTGAAGCGAAGCACATACATTTTATCCTGTGCAATAAATATATTTTCTATCTGCTGACCGTTGGAATCATATATATTTTGCACCTCTTCCGTCTCGATATTTATTTTATTTATCCTCGATTTATCTTCTGTTATATAATACAGAAAATCGCCCTCGGAAAAAAGCCCGCTCGGTTTTTCTGAAACGGTATAGACCTTGAAATCCTTTCCGTTCTTGTCAGTTGAACATATAGAGAAATATTTTCCTGTCATTGAAGCAAGAAAATAAAGTCTGTCCTTATTGACACTGATATATGTTATATACTTGTTATTGCTTCCGCCATTGTATATGACACCGCTTTTTCCTTCAGTATCACGCTTGCATATACAGCCGCTCGAGTTTGTGTGATAAACATTTCCCTCATCATCCTCTGCCGCAAGCCCGCCGTTATTCAGATTAGACCATTTAGTATCATTTTTAGTCGCAACACTGTTCAGTGCAGCACTCTCGTTTGCATTGCCGTTCAAATAGGAATTCTGACTGTCCTGATCAAATTTATAATATCCTGTAAATATCATGAACAATATTCCGCCTATTGCCAGAATGGCTATTATGATTGCTATCACAGCGATTATTTTTGTCGAGCGACCTTTTTTTTCATTTTGCATTATTGCCGCATATGAATCATTTCTCAGAGACTGTGATTCATCATTGTCCATACCTGTATCATTGCTCAGGCTGAAGTCATATTTCATCGGCTCAGGAGTAAAATTCTGACCGAGTTTGCTGAAATCATATTCCATCGGTTCATTATCACGACTGCCTTCACTGATATCATGCTTTGGAAACTCGGGCTCAAAGCTCTTGTTTGGCTTCAGCTCATTTTCAACAGGTTCGGGAATAGGAATTTTTACCTCTGTTTTCGGAGGCTCAGGCTTTTTTTCGTCAACTGCAGGGAGAAATATATTCTTTACTGTTTTTTCCTTTTCTTCAGTGGGAGGTGATTCTTTTTTCTGAAGCGAAATTTTGTTTTCTCCAGCGGGAGGTGACGTTTTTTTCTGAAGTGAAATTTTATTTTCTTCAGCAGGAGGTGACGTTTTTTTCTGAAGTGAAAAATTCTTTTTTTCATCAACGACCGGCTGTTGATTTTTCTTTGGTGATACATTTGATATTTCATCAGCAAACTTTTTCTTCACTTTTACGGTCTTCGGTTTTGATACATTTTTAGGCTTGGCTTCAGTCTTCGGTTTGGACTCAGCTTTCGGCTTTGGCTTGGCTGAAGGAATATCTTTTTCGGGAACATATTCGTCAACGAATATTTCGTTGAAGGAGCATACTCTTTTCTGAGAAAAATCTCTGTCACCGCTGAATATTATCTGCATTTCCTTTGGGATAACAGAGAAATGTTCCTTATCACCGTGAGCCTTGTCCGACATCATCTGCCTTTTGGCGATAGCCTTATCGAAAAGCACTCCGACATCTCCGTGCTTTGATACAGGGAATACCGTCTGAAACTGCATATTTCTCGGAACAGCGTAATTTCCGTGATAATGCCTTATCCCTTCTGGCATTTTTATATCTTCTATCTGCATCTGGTCACTGAAGCCTATCGGGGGAAGCTCAGGAGTATTGCTGTCAAGAAGCTCCAACGGATCAGCCGCCTGTATATTGGGTAGGGGCTTATGATTAAAATACTCTGGATCTATCTCACCCATCGGTATTTCGGAATGCTCCTTTGCACCTATCGGAGGAAGATATGTTTCGGGATCATCATCAGGTGTATCAGGAGTAATACTGAACGCACTGTTTTCCTGAGCCTGCTGCTGGTTGGATATTTCCTCCAATGAAAAGTGTCTCGGAGCAGATTTGTCTATGGGATTTCCACAGTTAAGACAAAATTTACTTTCATTTGGTACTTCCGCACCGCATTTTTCACATTTTACCATAATTATATCCTCGTTAAATAAAAAATTATAGCATTTATCATTTTTAGTATAGTTTATGGATTGAATTTTGTCAACTTTAATAATAAGTTATTTTTTAATTTTTTTATTAAACGCTTGTTAAATTAGGATTTTTCGTATATAATTATGTTATGTTTATTTTTAGATCAAAAACACGGAGGTTTTTCAAATTGGAATTTTATGAAATAACTCTCAGGGGTATGCATAAGATACTCAGGGATTTCAAAGAAGATCAATATGCCGATATAGTGGAAAAATGTATCGGTCAATGGCAGAAAAAACATGATACCTATTGTATGCTTCAGGAATTCGCAGACAACGGACGCTTCAGAACTTTCAAGTTCAACGCCGATAACTTTTCATCTGTCGAACAGAATTTCTGGGTACAGCAGCTTTTCGGCGGACTTGTTGCAATGATGATACAGCTTGCACAGTTCGCAAATCAGAACAAAAATATAAGTATTGATTTTATAAGAAAAAATTTCGGTATGCCTACAGATGTGCTTACAGGTATCAAGTGTGCATCGTGCGGTCAGAGACAGACATCTCTTTTGGATATAGACAAATACATATCCCTGCCGATAATCGCAAAAAGAATTGCAGACGGTCTTGAAAAAGGCTCTCTTGATGATGAGATAGATATGATAGCCAATGTTTCCGCTCCTGAAATAGAGCGTGAACGCAGCAATGCAAAGCTCCGCACAGCAAATACAAACATACCTGTTTTTGACAGCAGGAATACTCCTGTATGCCCCTCATGCGGAAGCAGAAAATTCAACGTATGCAAGTTCCTGAAAAGTGTCAGGGAACCTCTTTTTATCCCGCTCAACTCTTAAAAATACCGCTCTTAACGAGCTGTATATATATTTTATCAAAAAAGAAAAGGAGAGACTAATCTTATGAAAAAGAAATTATCTGTACTTCTGATAGGCTCACTCGTTGCAATATCCCTTGCAGGCTGTTCGGGCAGTACATCAGGTCCCGAAACAACTGCTGTTCCTTCGGACAATTCCGTTGAAAGTTCAGCAAACGGCGGAAGCTCCGTATCATCAGACACTTCCAAAAAATCGGAATCAAAAACTGACGGGGCTTCAAAAAACGAAAGTTCAAAAACACAGACTTCAAACGCTGAATCAAAGAATGAGGAATCTGTTCAGCCTTCTGAAAGCACAGCTTCTGACGAAGAAGATATCGGTCCCAAGGAGGGCGATATTATTGTAGACGAGGACGGAAACGAATCTGTTTACCATGAGGAAAGCACTGAAAATGAACCGACAGGTGACAATGATGATGAAGATATGCCTGTAACCTCTGACGGTAAGGAGGAAATGCCGAAATTCCTTGATGTAACATACACTCCCATTGACGGCAAGGATGCCAATATCGACAAAAGCTCCATAAATATGTCCTCACCTGTATATTATACTGTTTCAAGCGTTGATGAGATGAATGATTTTGTTTCAAAATACGGAAGCACATATTCCATAAACGACGTTGAAAGCGGTGTTACCTTCGATACTCTCGCCGAAAAATTCGACAGCAATTATTTTGAAGTCATGTCACTTGTTATCATTCCCATAAAATATGACAGCGATTCCGAACCTGACATAGACACTATCACAGCAGAAGGCGATGATTATACTATCACAGTAGTGGCACCTGCCGCTTCATCAGATGAAAATACAAACAGTATGTGCCTTGTCGTGCAGGTCAACAATATGGAAAGAGATAACAGAAATATTGTTCTCGACGTTATTCAGGACTCTATGATAGCAGAGGGTGAAGAAGAAATCATAGACGAAATTTTTGACGAGGAAGATATTTAAAAAATTTTTTATTTGATACTGTAAATTTATGTATCTATGTGTTATAATAAAAAGGATTTTTTAATATGAGGTGAAATTGATGGGATTCAGATCATGGTTCAGCGGCAGAAACAGCCGACGTGAACTCAAAAAAATACAGCCATTGGTAAACAAGGTACTTGAACTTGAAGAAAAATACAAGGATTTTTCCGATGAAGAGCTTCGTGGTGAGACCACTCGTTTTCAGGAAATGTTCAAAGCAGAGGGTATCGACAAGAAAAAGAAAGATGAAATACTTGACGAGATACTTCCTGAAGCCTTCGCCGTATGCCGTGAAGCATCATGGCGTGTACTCGGAATGAAACACTTCCCTGTTCAGATAATAGGTGGTATCATCCTCCACAGAGGACGTATCAGTGAAATGAAGACAGGTGAAGGTAAAACTCTCGTTGCAACTCTCCCTGCTTATCTCAACGCACTTGCAGGTGACGGTGTCCATGTAGTAACCGTCAATGAATATCTTGCAAAGCGTGACGCTGAATGGATGGGAAAGGTATATCGTTTTCTCGGTCTGACTGTCGGAATACTCCAGCACGATTCCACAAATGATGAACGTAAAGCCGCTTACAATTCAGACATTACCTATGCTACGAACAATGAACTCGGCTTTGACTATCTGCGTGACAACATGGTAGTATACAAGGACAACAAGGTACAGAGAGGACATAACTTTGCAATAGTCGATGAGGTGGACTCCATCCTCATAGACGAAGCGCGTACTCCTCTTATCATTTCAGGTCAGGGCGACAAGTCAACTGATCTCTATGAAAGAGCAGATACACTTGCCAAAACTCTCAAATATAAAGTTATCACCGAAACTGACTCCAAGGAAGACAACGATGACGAATATGTTGAGGAAGGCATTGACTATATAGTTGACGAAAAAGCAAAAACAGCTACCCTTACACCTGCGGGCGTAAAGAAAGCTGAAGCTTTCTTCGGTCTTGAAAATCTCACAGATCCTGAAAATATCACTATCCAGCACCATATCAATCAGGCTATCAAGGCTAACGGTGTTATGAAAAGGGATATTGAATATGTCGTTAACGAAAAGGGCGAAATCATTATCGTTGACGAATTCACAGGCCGTCTAATGTACGGTAGACGCTATAACGAAGGTCTGCACCAGGCTATCGAGGCAAAGGAAGGCGTTGATGTACAGCGTGAGAGCAAGACTCTTGCCACGATCACCTTCCAGAACTTCTTCAGACTGTACAGAAAGCTGTCGGGTATGACAGGTACTGCCATGACTGAAGAAACCGAATTTTCCGAAATATATAAGCTCGATGTTATAGAAATTCCCACAAATAAGCCTGTCCAAAGAACAGATTTCCCTGATGTCATCTTCAAGACCGAAAAGGGCAAATATGATGCAATGATAAATGATATCATCGAAGCAAACAAAAACGGTCAGCCTGTACTTGTCGGTACGGTTTCCATCGACAAATCAGAAGAACTCAGTGCACTCCTCAAAAAGAAGGGCATCAAGCATAATGTCCTCAATGCAAAGCTCCATGCAAAGGAAGCTGAGATCGTTGCACAGGCAGGTAAATTCGGTGCAGTTACCATTGCTACAAACATGGCAGGTCGTGGTACCGATATCAAACTCGGCGGTAATGATGAATTCCTTGCAGTTGCCGATATGCGTAAACAGGGATTCAGCGAGGAGCTTATAAACGAAGCAACAGGCTATGCCGAAACAGATGACGAGGAAATAATCAAAGCACGAGAAACCTATAAAAATCTCCTCGAAAAGTACAGAGAAGAAATCAGCGTTGAAGCAGAAAAGGTCCGTGAAGCAGGCGGATTGTTCATAATGGGTACTGAAAGACATGAATCAAGACGTATCGACAATCAGCTCAGAGGTCGTGCAGGTCGTCAGGGTGATCCCGGTGCAAGCCGTTTCTATCTTTCGGCAGAGGACAATCTTCTCAGACTCTTTGCAGGTGACAGAATCGCTCAGATAATGAACAGGATGCCCGGTGAAGACGATACTCCACTCGAAAGCGTTCTCCTTTCAAAAACTATTGAAAATGCTCAGAGAAAGGTTGAAGACAGAAACTTCAATATCCGTAAGAGCGTGCTTGAATTTGACGATGTAATGAACCATCAGCGTGAGATAATCTATACACAGCGTGATCAGGTGCTTGACGGTGAAAATCTCCGTGAGACCATTATCAAAATGATAAAGGATACCGTTGCAGTTATTGTCGATCAGTATCTCCCGCTCGAAGAAAAGGATAACTGGAATCTCAAGGGCTTGCGTGAGGCTTTCAGGGGCTGGCTCATAACGGATGATGACACCGAAACTCTCAATTTCACAGATGAAGACCTTGAGAATCTCGAAAAGGAATATATCATCAATACCATTACCGAAAAGGCTGTAAACGAATACGAGGAAAATGAAAAGCTCATTCCCGAGGAAACCATGCGTGAGCTTGAAAGAGTATATCTCCTCAAAAATGTTGACAATTACTGGATGGAACACATTGATGCAATGGATGAGCTCAAAAAGGGTATCCGTCTGCGTTCATACGGTCAGCATGATCCTGTTGTCGAATACAGGAGAGAAGGCTCTGATATGTTCGATGATATGATAAGATGCATCCGTGAGGATACCGTCAAGATTCTTATGGTAGTCCCCAAGCGTGTCAGCGAGCGTCTTCAGGAGCAGGCAGTTCTCAACGTACAGCAGGAGGAAATGCGTCATATTGCGATAAAACGTGCCGCAAGTGGTCGTGCAAGGGCTGCAGCCCTTGCAGCACTTCAAGCTCAGAAAGCGGCCGAAGCTGCAAAGGTAGATGAAACAATCACAACAGGCGTTACTCTTGAAAAAGACGGAACAATATCCGCTGAAGGCATAGTTACTCCTATTGATACGGAAGAAACTGCAGAAGAAAATGTACTCCCTGTATCAACAGTTGAAGATACTGAAGAACCTGAAAACAAAAAGATATACTCAATGGAAGATGTCAAAAAAGCAGCAGGAAAATTCCTTGAGCGTGAGCAGGTTGCAAAACCGACTTATACAAATCTTGACGGTGAAAATAATGTCCGTACCGTTGTCAAAAAGAAAAAAGTCGGAAGAAATGATCCCTGTCCGTGCGGAAGCGGCAAGAAATATAAAAATTGCTGCGGCAAAAATAGCTGATATTACACAAAACAAATTTATGTATTATCATTTACAAAGGAGGGAAAAACCTTGAGTTTTATTGAAAAAATAAGCGGAGCATTGTCCGACTCACTCGATTATCTCATCGACAAAAACAGGCAGAGAGCTCAGCTTAACAGAATGGCAACCGTTATCAAAAATGAGACCGAAATACTCAACCGTGCATATATCGCACTGGGTAAGCATTATTACAAGACTCTTGACGGCAAAGCAGAGGATTCTGATATATCACAGATACTTGACACTATCAAAAGTGCCAAGATACGCCTTAAAAAAGCCAAAACACGTTATGAATATATTTTCAGATACGGTGTTCCCACTCCCGGAATAAGAGATGATATTTCCGTTGCATATCTTGACGGCGAGGGGAACAGCGATTATATCGCCAAAAGTAAGGCTTCCGATAATTCCGATGACGATCAGGATATCACTATTGCAGTAAAACCCGAATAATATAGTAAAATGTTTTCGCTGTATTTTCATTTCGGAAAAACGGCAGAAAATAAACAGCATTTTTCCAAAAATCAAAAATAAAATTTCGCTGTATTTTATTATTAAAAACAGCAGGAGGTAAATTTTTATGAAAGCTATGACATCAGAAAAGAAAGATGAACTCAAAAACAAGTCAAAGAACAGTACAAGAACATCAAGAAGTGAAAGCATATATGAGCTTGCAGCACTGGGACTTCTCACTGCAATATGCTTTATAATGGCATTCACTCCGCTGGGATTCATTCCGATAGGTGTTCTTACCGTTACATTTATGACCATACCCGTAATAGTTTCAGCAACTGTCCTCAAGCCCCGTGACGCTGCCGTTATAGGCGGTATCTTCGGTATCACCAGCTTTATAAAGGCAGTTACAGGTGCAGGCGGTATGATGATGGCAGGACTTTTTCAGATAAATCCGTTCCTGACATTTATACTTTGTGTAGTTCCCCGTGTATTGGAGGGCTGGCTGGGTGGTCTGATATTCCAGGCTGTCAATAAGATAGATAAAACAAAATTTGTTTCATATATCGTCGGAAGTCTTTCAGTACCCGTTCTCAACACTATACTTTTTATGAGTACACTTTTCCTTTTCTTCTATAACACAGAACCTATACAAAATATTGCGGCAGCCAAGGATGCAGGAAATGTTTTTGCACTGTTCGTTGCAATGGTAGGCATACAGGCTGTTGTTGAAGCAGTTGTATGCTGTATTCTCGGAACAGCAGTTTCAAAGGCTCTTGCAGTTGCAATGAAGAAAGTCAAAAAATGATAATTAAAAAAAGCGGGGCAATTTCCATGAATTGTTCCGCTTGATTTTTGGGGGATATAATGAAAGATAAAATACTTTCCGCTTTGAAAAATTCAGATAACTATATATCGGGAGAAATACTGAGCAGATCTCTCGGTATCACAAGGAGTGCTGTATGGAAAAATATCTGTCAGCTCAGGCAAGAAGGCTATATAATAGATTCTGTTACAAATAAGGGCTACAGGCTGCAAAAGGACTGCAATATGATAGACACCGACAAGGTCATGAAGGACCTTCACTGCGATAATATCGGGAAAAAGCTGATAATATTAAAAAGCACTGATTCAACGAACAATGAGATAAAAAAAATAGCCGCTCTCGGTGAAGAAAGCGGTACAGTAGTCACTGCGGAAACTCAGACATCAGGCCGGGGACGTTTCGGAAGACAATGGAGTTCGGACAAAGGCGGTCTGTATTTTTCGATACTGCTGCGTACCGACCTTCCGCCAAGCAACATTGCCGCTATAACTCTTGCGGCAGGATATGCTGTATGCCTTGCAGTAAGAGAATACACAGGACTTGATGCCCGAATAAAATGGCCAAACGATATCATCGTTGAAAATAGAAAAATATGCGGCATACTCACAGAAATAGCTGCTCAGAGTGACAGCATCGACTATATAATCATAGGTATCGGAATAAATATAAATAACACAGAATTTCCTGATGAAATAAAGCACAAAGCCTCATCCATCCATCTTGAAACAAATAAAAACATTGACAAATCAGACTTTTTCCGCACCGTTCTGATATATCTTGATAAGGTCATTTCATCGTTTCTGATAAGCATATCCATTGATGATATGTCAAGCTTCAAAAGAATCTGTGCGACCATCGGCAGGGAGGTCTCAGTCAAAAGAGGAGATACTGTATTGACAGGTATCGCCAAAGATATAACTCCCCTTGGTGAGCTTGTTATCGAAACGGAAAATACACGAGAGATAAAAATATCATCAGGTGAAGTGACAGTTCAGGGAATATACTGAATATTACTTTGAAAGAAGTAAATTTGCGTTTATGAAATCTCCCAGCTTTGTCTGTGTGCTGTCAAATATTTTGTAATCCTCACATATTTTCTTTATGCTTTCTATTTTCACGACAGTTCCCTTTATGATATCCACATCACTGTAGGAGGCTGTCATATAGCCGTACTCACGGATATTATCATCAGAATATACCTCCTGAAGCTCGAAATATTCGATAGCATCAGCAATAGTCAGTTTGTTTGCTATATTTTTTTTATCTGTCGGAGAGGCATTGTTCATGGGTAGTTTTTTTTTAAATGAAAACGATCTGCCTTCAACTGTTTTTTGATTCACTGAGCCTTTGCATACACATTCATAAAGAGTTGTACAGGCAATTTCTAAAGGTGTTTCAACAGCTTCCCTAAGCGTATTCTTTTCATAAGTCGAAAATACAGTGCTTACAACTGATACATTTTCGACAGATGATTCAGCTTCATCCTTATTGTTAGAACAACCTGATATACAAAAAATAATCGAAAGCGTGAGAGCTAACGATATTTTCACAAATTTCTTCACAAAATACCACCTCTTGAAATAATATAACTAAACGGCATTTTTCGATAAAAGGAAAATGCCGTTTTTTCTTATAATGCACTGAAAGGATCACCTATAATATCAGCATAGTCATTTTCTGCTTCTTCAACGAGTTCTCTGACAGAGATATTGCGTATATTATCCTTTTCACTGACAATATACTGAAAAACCTCCTTAAGAGAAAGATTTTCAATGATGCTTAATATAACATCCATAATTTCATACGAATTCAATTTCAATGCAGACATCAGATATTCTGTCAGTTTTTTGTATGTATCATCAGAAACAGGCTCAAAGGTATCCCATTGTCTGTATGCAAGTTCGTACAGGTCTTTGAGTGCAGTGATATTCTTAGGCTTGTCCCCGTATACTTCAAAAAATTTCTTAAAATTCAGTTCAAGTTCAGATGCTTCAAGTGTTTCGGAAATACCTTCAAAAATCAACAGGATCAAGCCTCCTCAAATATAATAATATTATAATATATTCTATCGCATTTAATTGATATTTTCAAGTATTTATAAAAAATTATTCAAGTCCGTTTTTCTTTGCCCAAAGTTCAAGCGAATCCGCACAGTATGAGAGCTTTTTAAGAGTTGAAATAACCTTTTTGAAATCCTCTCTCTCATATTCGTCTATTCTACCGTCTTCAAGTATCTGGTAGATAGTATCATTGGATTTATTTAAAAAATGAAGGGCTGACATGAGCCTGACAGCGATCTCACTCAGATCTTCGTATATAAGTGTTTCTTTATCCTTGCCTATTGGGCATTGCTTAGTACAATAATAGTTGCACAGTTCGGGAGCATTATAGACCTTTGACATCGAAACGACATCATCGGGACTCGGCATTTTGTCACCGCTCTCTATTCCCAACAGCTTTGTACGTTCAATATAGACCAAGTCCTGAGCACTTTCACAGTTATTCAGAAGCTTTTGTCATTCTGAGGAACGAAGTGACGAAGAATCTTTCAAAGATTCCTCGCTTTGCTCGGAATGACATAGAGCAATTTATTTTGTCGTTTACTATAAATTTCATTACTCATTATATCATAAAATACACATAATTTCAATTCTATGTTTAATTTTTGTGCAAGTTTTATTCAAAGAAATATCCAAAAATTCCTCTATGACCATGTAAAAAAAACTATGATCAAAGCTATCACTACGGCTATTTTAAATATCTGCTTCAAACACCCTTCAGTTTTGCTAAAAAACAGCCACACACATAAACACACAAAAATTGCCTGAAATATATATGGTACCACTGCCATCATAGTACCAAAGCATATCACTGCAAGCAATACAAAAATTATAATAACAAGCAAGATAAAACTTAACATCTATTTTCTCCCCGCAAAATTCAGGTATCACTGTCGGCATCTGTCGGATAATCAACATCTATAAGCTCACTCTGACGCATTTTCATTCTTATCCTGTCCCTTTCCACCGCTTCAGAAAGACTTTCGTAAAAGTCATTTGAATGCCTGATATTTTTTATTTCAAGAGAAGGGTTTGTCTTATCCTTTGAATAGACCTTCACTGTACCCATACCGAATATCTTTTGACCGAGAGTTCTCGAATAACTCATATCAACTATACGATACAAAAGTATCTCCTCTCTTATGCTTGTAAACAATCCCCTGTCAATAACGAGTTTTTTTTCTTTGAGAGTATAAACAGTAAAAGTCCAAGGTATTCCCAAAAAAGCCCATCTCTTTCTTTCACGCATTATATAATCTTCTTTTTTCTTTTTGGACATACAAAAAAACCTCCTTAAAAAAACAAAATATGCGGAAAAATTTTACTTTCTCCGCATATTATACACGATTTTTTTTATTTTGGCAATATATAATTTATTCGTCACCGAAGCTGATTCCGATACTCTTGGCTGATTTTATAACAGGGCTGTCAACGGGAACTTCCTTGAGTTTTCCTGCAACCTCTTTAAGCGGTACGGGAACTATCTCACCATTAACCATGCCTGTCATAAAACCATATCTTTCTTCTATGATAAACTGTGCAGCCGCTGCACCGAAGCGTGTTGTAATGAATCTGTCATAAGCATCGGGGCTTCCGCCTCTCTGGAAATGTCCCGGAACCGTGACACGAGTTTCCTGACCTGTTGCTTCTTCTATTTCATGGGCTATTTTATATGAAATTGACGGGTACATCAGATTTGCCATTGCTTCTTTTCTCTTTTTCTTGGGGAGCTTTGCGATATCTTCTTCAATTGCACCTTCCGCTACTGCAAGTATAGAGAAAGTCTTTCCCTCTTTTGTACGTTTCTTGATACAGTTGATGACATTCTTTATTTTATATGGTATTTCAGGAATAAGTATTACATCAGCACCGCCCGCAACACCTGCATAAAGTGTCAGCCAACCGGCTTTGTGTCCCATACATTCAACGATAAATACACGTCCGTGTGAAGTTGCCGTAGTGTGTATACAGTCGATTACATTTGTAGCTATATCAACGGCACTCTGGAATCCGAATGTTACATCTGTTCCCCATATATCATTGTCAATGGTCTTCGGCATACTGACAACATTCAGCCCTTCCTCCGAAAGCATATTCGCACTCTTGTGAGTACCGTTTCCGCCGAGTACCACAAGACAATCCAGCTTCATTTCGTTGTAATGCTTCTTCATTTCTGCAACTTTATCAACACTTGTTTCGTCGTCAATTACACGCATAAGCTTGAACGGCTGTCTTGAAGTTCCGAGGATAGTTCCGCCGACTGTGAGTATGCCCGAAAAATCCTCAGGCTTCATAAGACGGTATTCACCCTCGATAAGACCTCTGTAGCCGTCAATGATGCCATAAATTTCGACCTGATTTCCATAATGTTCATACAAGCCCTTTGCAAGACCTCTTATAGCCGAGTTCAGTCCCTGACAGTCACCGCCGCTTGTAAGTATTCCAACTCTTTTCATTTAAAAAAACACTCCTTTACCGCATAATATATCAATGACAATTTTACACCATTTTCAATAAATTTACAATAGAATATTGAAAAAAACTGTCATAAATTTTCATCATAATTTTTCTTGAAGTTTTCGCTTGTAAGAGGAATGAACTGCCTTTCCTCGTCAACGGTATTCTTTTTTGAAGCGAGAGCCTTTTTAGCCATATCTGAAAATTCACGCTGAGAATTATGTATTTTTTTGCCACGCCTGTCAAGAAGCTCATAGGTCGTGTCATTTTTTTGTATTCTCGTATTGAGGACATCCTTTTTGAGCGTATCAATGATTCTGAAGGAACGCTTTATCAAATCGGGATCTTCTATCGGGAATACAAGCTCAACTCTCTTGTCAAGATTTCTCTGCATCCAGTCGGCTGAACCCATATATATTTTAGGCTGACCTGCGTTCTCGAATATGAATATACGGCTGTGTTCGAGGAGCTGTCCGACAATGCTCCTGACCTGTATATTTTCGCTTATTCCCTTGATATTCGGCACCAAACAGCATATTCCACGCACTATCAGAGTTATCTTTACACCTGCCTGTGAAGCCTGATAGAGCAGTTTTATGATATCGGGGTCAACGAGTGAATTTATTTTTGCAGTGATACCCGAAGGCAAGCCTTTTTTTGCATTATCCGTTTCATTTTTTATCATTTCTTCAAAGAATGACCTTAATCCTGTGGGAGCTACTTTCATTTTATTATAAACCGGGGGAGTCGAATAACCCGTAATGACATTAAAGAGAGATGACGCATCCTCACCGAATTTTTCATCACAGGTAAACATCCCTATATCGGTATAGAAACGTGCCGTGATATCATTGTAATTGCCCGTACCCATGTGAAGATAACGTCTTATGCTGTCCTGTTCACGCCTTACAACAAGGACTATCTTACAGTGGGTTTTAAGTCCCGCAAGGCCGTATATTACATGACAACCTGCTTTTTCGAGTTTTTTCGCCCAGCCGATATTATTTTCTTCATCAAACCTTGCCTTGAGTTCAACAAGTACAGTTACCTGTTTTCCATTTTCAGCTGCTTTTATAAGAGCGGCTATTATCGGGGAATTTCCGCTGACTCTGTAAAGAGTCTGTTTTATTGCAAGTACATCTTTATCATTTGCCGCTTGATTGACGAATTTTATGACCGCTTCAAAACTCTCATAAGGGTGATGTACCATTCTATCCTTTTCTCTTATCGCCTCGAATATATCGTCATATCCATAGAAATCAGCAGGAGGATTCACAGGCGTTATCGGATCGAACTTCAGTTCATCGGAAACATTTTCGATGCCTGCAAATTTTGAAAGAAAAGTAAGGTCAAGAGGTCCGGGAACTTCATGTATTATCTCATTTTCGACCTCGAGCATATCTATAAGGAATTTTTTAAGTGCTTCATCGCACTTTGAAATTATTTCAAGACGTACAGGATCACCACGCTGACGTTTTTTGAGAGAGTGTTCTATCTCGACCAATAAATCATCAGCATCTTCATCAATATCAAGATCGGAATCCCTTGTTATCCTGAAGGGGCAGTATGCCTGTATCTCATAAAGCTCAAACAGTTCTGAAAGACGGCTTATTATGATATCCTCAAGCATTACAAAGCATCTTCCGGAATCAGATTGTACCTCAATGAATCTCGGAAGGATAGACGGCACCTGAACTACCGCAAATATATCTTCACCGGCTTCATTTATAAGCCTTACTGCAATATTAAGGCTTCTGTTGGCAAGAATCGGAAAAGGTCTTGAGGTATCCACTGCAAGAGGAGTCAGTACAGGAAATATAAATTTATCGAAATATTCATCTATTGTCTGTTTCTGTGATTTGTTCAGGTCTTTTATTTTAAGAAATTTCAGCTTGCATTTTTTGAGTGCAGGGATAATTGAACGGTGCAGACACGAATACTGTTTTTTGACAAACTCTCTTATTTTTGCAGTCAGCTTTTCAAACTGCTGAACGGGAGTCATTCCCGAAGCATCCTTGTCATTAGGCTTTGAATGCATCCTGTCCATTACTCCTGCAACTCTTACCATAAAAAATTCATCAAGATTCGACTCTGTGATGGAGAGAAATTTCACCCTTTCAAAAACAGGATTTTCCTTTTCAAAAGCCTCCTCAAGAACACGGCTGTTAAAATCCATCCAGCTAAGTTCCCTGTTGAGATAGGGAAATTCAGCATCGGAAAATATCTTAGCTGTTTTGGGAGTTGATTTTGATTTTTTTGATTTTTCATCATCTTTTTTCTTTTCGCCCAAGATATATCAACCTTTCTTACAAAAATATATTCCAAAGACTGTCATGTTAATATAATATTATAACAAATATTTTTTTAATAATCAACATTTTCTGTAAAATTTGTTCAATTTATGTATAAAAAAACGGGGGGGGATAAAGCAAAAACAGCCTTATCCCCCGAAAATATGTTAATTAAAGAGTTTTTTGACTTTTTCAAAGAAGCCCGTGCTTTTCTGATAATTGGATGACTGGCAAAGCGAATCGAAATTCTGCAGAGCCTTTTTCTGTTCATTATTAAGATTACGTGGTACTTCAATAGTCACCTTCACATACTGGTCACCTCTGCCCTTGCCTCTGAGATGCTGTATGCCCTTGCCCTTGAGCTTGAATACATCATTAGGCTGAGTTCCGGCATGAACAGGATAGCTTACCTTTCCATCGAGAGTCGGAACAATCACTTCATGTCCGAGAGCCGCCTGTGCGAATGTGAGAGGTATCTCACACCATACATCGTCACCCTTACGTTCAAATATCTCATGTCTTTTTATATTTATATAGACATTAAGGTCACCCGATGTTCCTCCGTTGTAGCCACAGTTGCCGTGACCAATTATGGTAAGCGGCTGATCCTGAGTTATTCCGGCAGGAACCGTTACAGAGATATTTTTTGTAATCCTTATCCTGCCCGCACCCGAGCATTTCTGGCATGGTTTTTCAATTATCTTTCCTTTTCCACGGCATTTTTCACAGGTCTGAGAGGTCTGTACAACACCGAATGGCGTTCTCTTGCTGACAGTGACCTGACCTTTGCCGTTGCAGACAGGACAAGTCTTCATATTTGCACCGCTTTCGGCACCTGTTCCGTTACATTCCTTGCAGGTATCAACTATCTCATACTGAAGATCTTTTTTGCAGCCCTTTGCTGCTTCCTCAAAGGATATAGTCAGTGATACCTCCACATCCGAGCCTTTTCGTGGAGCATTTTTATTACGGCTGCCGCCTCCGCCGAAGCCGCCGAAAAAGCTGTTGAATATATCATTAAGGTCGATATCCTGACTGAACGGATTTCCTCCGCCATAGGCTGCCGAGCCTGCACCGTAATTCGGGTCAACGCCTGCAAAGCCGAATCTGTCATATCTTGCACGTTTTTCCTTGTCGGAAAGAACTTCATAAGCCTCATTTACTTCCTTGAATTTAGCTTCTGCCTCTTTATCGTTAGGATGAAGATCCGGATGATACTTTTTAGCCTGTTTTCTGAACGCCTTTTTCAGTTCATCATCCGAGGCACCTTTCTGCACTTCAAGAACTTCATAATAATCTCTTTTATCTGCCATATAAATTCCCCCAAAATTGTACAATGCATAATGAATAATTATATATTCTGACTATAATAATAATACATTATCAAAGAAATTTCAAGAATAAATTTGAAAAAAGGGAAAACCCAATAAATCTCGGGTTTTCCCGTATTTTTTCAGAATTTTTTATTTTTCAGGAAATCACTGATCGTTATCATCGACCTCTGTGTAGTTTGCCTCATATACACCGTTGTTACCCTGGGGAGCCTGCTGCTGTGCAGCACCCTGTGCGGCAGCATCCTGATAGAGTTTTTCTGATACAGCGTACATTTTCTTCTGAAGGTCATCCTTGGTTGACTGGATCATGTCCATATTATTCTGTGCAAGAGCAGATTTAACACTTGCCACCTTCTGCTGGAGCTCGTCCTTGTCCTCGGATGAAATATGGTCACCGTTCTCGGAAATGAGTTTTTCAACTGCATATACGAGATTTTCGGCATCATTCTTTCTGTCAACTTCCTCACGGCGTTTTTTATCCTCTGCAGCATACTGTTCAGCATCACGGATAGCCTTTTCGATATCGTCCTTGCTCATATTTGTATTTGATGTGATAGTGATATGCTGTTCCTTGCCTGTACCGAGGTCTTTTGCAGATACATTTACGATACCGTTGGCATCTATATCAAAAGTAACTTCAATCTGAGGAACGCCACGCATTGCAGGAAGGATACCGTCAAGCTTGAACAGACCAAGCTGTTTGTTATCTTTTGCAAACTCACGCTCACCCTGAAGGACATTAACTTCAACCTGTGTCTGATTGTCAACGGCAGTAGAGAATATCTGACTTTTCTTTGTCGGGATAGTTGTATTTCTGTCGATGATCTTTGTCATAACACCGCCCTGTGTTTCAACACCGAGTGAAAGAGGAGTTACATCGAGGAGGAGAAGTCCCTGAACCTCACCGCCAAGTACACCGCCCTGAATAGCAGCACCGATAGCAACACATTCATCAGGATTGATGCCCTTGAAGGGATCTTTGCCGATAAGTGATTTTACAGCTTCCTGAACAGCGGGTATTCTTGAAGAACCGCCGACCATGAGTACTTTGTCTATTTCACTGATAGAGAGACCTGAATCCTTGAGAGCCTGACGTACAGGGCCCATTGTTTTTTCAACGAGGTCAGCAGTAAGCTCATTGAATTTAGCTCTTGTAAGAGTATAGTCAAGATGCTTCGGACCTGTTACATCTGCTGTGATGAATGGGATATTTATAGCGGCTGTTGTAATGCCTGAAAGCTCTATTTTAGCTTTCTCTGCTTCATCCTTAAGACGCTGCATAGCTGTCTTGTCACCTGAAAGGTCTATGCCTGTATCATTTCTGAAGCTTTGAACGAGCCAGTCGATTATTTTCTGATCGAAGTCATCACCGCCGAGGTGGTTGTTACCTGCAGTTGCGAGAACCTCCTGAACACCTTCACCCATTTCAATGATAGATACATCGAATGTACCGCCGCCAAGGTCATATACCATGACCTTTTGGTCATTTTCCTTGTCAACGCCGTATGAAAGAGCGGCAGCCGTAGGTTCATTTATGATTCTCTTTACATCAAGACCTGCGATTTTGCCTGCATCCTTTGTAGCCTGACGCTGAGCATCCGTGAAGTAAGCAGGGACTGTGATAACAGCCTGAGTTACAGTTTCACCAAGATATGCTTCTGCATCCTTTTTGAGCTTGCCGAGGATCATAGCGGAAATTTCCTGAGGTGTGTAATCTCTGCCGCTGATGTTCACTTTATACGAAGAACCCATTTTTCTTTTGATAGAAGCGATAGTATTGTCAGGATTTGAAACTGCCTGACGTTTTGCGACCTGACCTACAAGTCTTTCACCATTCTTTGCGAATGCAACAACAGAAGGAGTTGTTCTTGAACCCTCTGCATTTGCAATAACAACAGGCTCACCGCCTTCAATAACTGCTACACATGAATTAGTTGTACCCAAGTCAATACCAATAGTCTTTGCCATAATAAAATTACCTCCAATTTTAATAGAGTGGAGTGTTGGGAGTGGAGAGTGGAGTTGTTTATTTTTTCCGCTCTTTCTCAATGTCCACTGTTCTTTATTTTTTTATATTTGTGTTTCGGGAAAAGAAGTTGAGTACCAATTAATTTCACTCTCAACTCTCAACTCTCCACACTAATTAGTTATTTGTACCATAGCGTGACGGATTATCCTGTCACCTATTTTATATCCCTTCTGATATACAAGAGCAATGCAGTCTTCCTCAAGCTCACTGTCATCAGTGCGGGCAATAGCGTTGTGAAGCTCAGGATCAAACTTTTCTCCTCTTTCACCGAATGTTTCGACATTGAGTTTCTCAAAAGCGACCTGAAATTGTTTTGCTATCATATCCAGACCTTTTTTGAAATCATCGGAAACATTTGCACTTGAAGCCATTGCAAGTGCAAAGTTGTCTGCAACCGGCAGCAGTGCTTCAACTGTAGCTGCCACGGCATTTTCATACGTTGCAAGCTTTTCTTTTTCTGTACGCTTGCGGTAGTTGTCGTATTCAGCTGCAAGCCTCAAAAACTGATCCTTTTGATTATCAAGCTCTTTTTGGAGTCTTTCCGCTTCCGTTTCAGCTACAGTGTCTTCTGCTGTTTCAGCAGCGGTTTCCTCCGTCTTGACCTCTTCATTATCCAAATCAGCTCTCCTCCTTTATATATACTAAAATTTTAATGCTTGTTTAATCTGTAAATTTCTTCTTAAAGACAAGTGCTCTTATTTTCAAACTCTGAAATATACTTAAAATCCCACTTCAGAAATCAAGTATTTCACTCAAAAGTACTCCCACCGTTTCGGCAATATATTCAAGCTTTGAGATAATCTTCGGATAATTCATTCTGATTGGTCCGATAAGTGCAAGTATTCCCGAACATTCATCCGAAGCCCTGTAATGAGAGACAATAAAACTCAGATTTGCAAAAGCCGGATTTCTCATCTCACTGCCGATAAGGACATCTGCCCTGTTGCTTTTAGTCGAAAGCATTCTGGTAAGCTCAGATGAACGTCCAAGCATTTCCATAACCTTTTTACCGTCTGCCGAGGCAAGCTCAGGCATCGTGAACAGATTGGATTGTCCCTTTATGAAAATACCCGTTGATGCTGCATCCTTTGCTGCATCGTGTACTGCAAGGAGCATATTTGAAACTATCATGGACATTTCTCCGAGAGAAACCGCCGTTGTCTGCATAAATGCCGGTGTCAGTGCCGTAACAGGCATATTTGCGAGTTTTTCGTTCATCACATTATCGAATGTTTCGATAAGCTGAGGTGTTATCAGAAAATCACATCTGAACAGCTTTGTTTTTACCGAGCCTGTCGAGGTGATAATCACAACCAGTGCAGTATAATTGCCTGTCTGTACAAACTTCACATGCCTGATAACAGAACTTTCGCCTGTCGGTGATGCTGCAACAGCAGCACAGCCTGTTATATTTGAGAGCAGATCTGCTGATGCTTCAAGAATTTCTTCGGGAGTATTCGCACTCATATAAAGTGTATCGCTTATAAAGTTCTTTTCTCTTTGCTCAAGCTCCACAGGTCTCATGAGCTTGTCTATATATACTCTGTAGCCAAGCTCTGTAGGTACTCTGCCGGAAGATGTATGCGGTTGTTCAATCAGTCCGAGAGATGTTATTTCAGCCATATCATTTCTTACAGTTGCCGATGATACGGAAAAATCAAGCATCTCACACACTGTCTTTGAACCTACCGGTTCACCGTTTTGAATATATGCCTCAACGACTGCCTCAAGAATTTTCATTTTTCTTGCTGTCGGTTCCATTAAAGCCACCTCTCAGTTAGCACTCTCAATGTCAGAGTGCTAATCTATTTATAGAGTACCATTATATCCCCAAAATGTCAAGTATTTTTTTTAAAAAATTAGTCTGACAATATATATTTTTTCCAAAAAATAATCGTAATTATTCTACTCACTATAATTATATAATATGATAATATTTATATGTGCATATGAAATATCCACAAAAAATGACCGTACAGTTATTTTATACCCCCTTAGCTGTACGGTCATCTTTTTTAACCTGTCATTCCGAGTGCAACGAGGAATCTTAAAAAACGTGAGTTCGATGAAAACGAAAAATTATTATACTGTCATTCTGAGGAGCGACAGCGACGAAGAATCTTTTGAAGATTCCTCACTGCACTCGGAATGACATACTTCATTTCATCATTGTCAGAATATTTTTCAGTTATATCGAACTCACGTTAAAAAGACACCTCACTTCCCCAAAAAATTTACTGCCATATAAATTAAACCGTTTGTCATTGATTTTTCAATATATTTTTGTTATTATAAAAATAAATTTTTTTCATGGAAAGGTGTTTATATATGACTTCTCCGCTTGCCGACAGATTAAGACCAAAATCAATTGACGATATTTCGGGACAGCACCATTTACTTGACAAAAACAAACCCCTCAGAAACATAATCGAATCGGGCAATATACCAAACATGGTATTCTACGGACCTTCGGGTGTCGGAAAAACTACCCTTGCATCAATAATAGCCGACAAAACAAACAAAACTCTCCGTAAACTCAACGGTACAAATGCCTCTACCGCCGATATAAAAAATATTGTCGGGGAACTATCGGGCTTTGGGGGAATAAACGGAATTTTATTATATCTTGATGAAATACAGTATTTCAACAAAAAACAACAGCAGACCTTACTCGAATACATTGAAAACGGAAGTATAACTCTTATAGCCTCTACCACTGAAAACCCTTATTTCTATATACATGGGGCTATTCTCAGCCGTTCAACTGTATTCGAGTTCAAGCCCGTTGAAAAATATGACGTTATAAAAGCTGTTAAACGAGCCGTTGATTTTCTCCGAAATGAAACAGGAACTGAAATCATCATTTCCGACAAAGCCGTTGAACATATTGCATATGCCTGCGGAGGAGATGTCCGAAAAGCCGTTAATGCCATTGAGTTATCAGTTATTTCAACTCCGCTTATTGACAGCAAAAAATTTATCTCCCTTGAGACCGTACAGGCACTTACACAAAAAAGTGCCTTGAGATATGACCGTGAGGGCGATGAACACTATGACCTGCTATCAGCCTTCCAAAAATCCATGAGAGGCTCTGATCCCGATGCAGCTATACACTATTTAGCACGAATACTTGCCGCAAATGATTTGCCGTCAGCCTGCCGGAGATTATTGGTTTGTGCCAATGAAGATGTAGGGCTTGCCAATCCAAATATAATCCCCATAGTCAAAGCCGCTGTCGATACAGCATTAGCCGTAGGACTCCCCGAAGCACGTATCCCCCTTGCAAATGCCGTGATATTGGTCGCACAGTCGCCAAAATCCAATTCCGCCTACATGGCAATAAATAAGGCTATGACTGACATTGAAAACGGTAAAGGCGGCGGTTTTCCAAGACATCTTCAAAATAAGCATTATGACGGTGACGATGTAAAAAACAAAGGACAATTCTATCTCTATCCGCATGACTACAATAACCACTGGATAGAACAACAGTATCTTCCCGATAATTTAGTCGGTACAGTTTACTATGAACCTGCACTCAACAAAAACGAACAAGCCTACAAAGAATATTGGGATAAAGTAAAATCAAATAAAAATTCGCAATAATAATTCTTTATGTGAATTGTATTTTGTGTAGAATAATGTTATAATTAAGCTTATCTTGATTTTATGGAGGCTTAAAAAATGCTCAAACAAAAACGCTTTAAAAAAGCAACCGCTGCTTTTTTGGCTCTCACTCTTATGGCTGTATGGCTGACTATGACCTTATGCACAGTCACGGTATCAGCCGAAAATGAGAGCACAGGCACTATCAATGGAGTTGATGACCTTGTCGGAAAGACAATAGGTGTTCAGCTCGGTACAACAGGCGATACATTTGCAACCGATTATGAAAAAGACGGCACTGCAAGTATAGAACGCTACAACAAAGCCGCTGACGCTGTTCAGGCTCTCAAACAACACAAAATAGACTGTGTTATCATTGACGAACAGCCGGCACTTTCATTCACAGCAGTGAATGATGATATTAAAATTCTGGAAGAAGAATTTGCCGTTGAGGAATATGCTCTCTGCGTTAAAAAAGGCAATTCAGAACTTCTCGGAAAAATCAACACTGCACTGCAAAAATTAAAGGCTGACGGTACTATAGCAAAAATAAATACAAACTACATCGGCACTGATGAAGAAAAAGGCACTATGCCTTATCAGAAAAAAGATGTTCAGAGAACAGGCGATTTGATTGTCGCAACAAATGCCGAATTCAAGCCCTATGAATACATTGAAAACAATCAGATAGTTGGCATTGACATGGATATTATGCAGGCTATATGTGATGAACTCGGTATGAACCTTGTCATTGAAAATATGGCTTTCGATTCTATTCTTCCTGCAATTCAGTCAGGCAAAGCAACTATCGGTGCAGCAGGTATGACCGTTACCGAGGACAGAAAAAAGAATGTCGATTTCTCCGATTCCTACACAACTTCAAAACAGGTAATTATTGTCAATGATGAAAAAAAATCTGATGTTTCAACAAATACTATAACATCAGTTGATGACCTTATCGGAAAAAATATCGGTGTACAGCTCGGCACAACGGGTGATACCTTTGCCACTGATTACGAAAAAGACGGTACCGCAAATCTCGAAAGATACACAAAAGCCGCTGACGCTATTCAGGCACTCAATCAAAATAAAATCGACTGTGTTATAATAGACGAACAGCCTGCACTTTCTTTCGTGGCACTTAATTCAAATCTTGCGATACTTGAAGAAGAATTTGCTGTTGAAGAATACGCCCTCTGTGTCAAAAAAGGCAATTCCGAGCTTCTTTCAGAAATCAACGAGGCTCTCAAAAAATTAAAGGCTGATGGTACTCTTGATACAATAGCCACAAATTACATAGGCACTGATGAACAAAAAGGCACTATGCCATATCAAAAAAAAGACGTTCAAAGAAACGGAAAATTAGTCGTTGCGACAAATGCCGAATTCAAACCATATGAATATATAGAAAATAATCAAATAGTCGGTATTGATATGGATATAATGCAGGCTATATGTGACGAACTCGGTCTTGAAATGGAAATCGAAAACATGGCTTTTGATTCCATCCTTCCTGCAATACAGTCAGGCAAGGCTGATGTAGGTGCGGCTGGCATGACCGTCACTGAGGACAGAAAACAAAATGTAGATTTCTCCGACTCCTACACCACTTCAAAACAGGTAATTATCATCAATAAAGGCACTTCATCGGCTTCCGACAGCCAAAAAAATACAAAGAACCTTTCATTTACAGATAAACTCCGCCAGAATTTCGTTGAGGACAACAGGTGGCAGTATATCCTTGCAGGTCTCGGAAATACTCTCCTTATAACACTGCTTGCAATTATAATCGGTCTTGTTATCGGAACTCTCGTTGCGGTTGTAAGAACTATCCATGACCAACAGGGCAAACTCAAAATTCTCAACGTCATCTGTAAAATATACCTCGCTGTCATTCGTGGAACTCCCGCCATGATACAGCTTCTTATCATCTACTATGTAATATTCGCATCTGTCAATGTAAGCAAGGTACTTGTTGCAGTAGTCGCATTCGGACTCAATTCGGGTGCTTACGTTGCGGAGGTTATCCGTTCAGGCATAAATGCCGTTGACAAGGGACAGTTTGAAGCAGGAAGATGTCTCGGTCTCAACTATCGTCAGACAATGACTAATATCATCATGCCACAGGCTTTCAAAAATATGCTCCCTGCACTCTGCAATGAATTTATCAGCCTTCTCAAAGAAACTGCAATAAGCGGTTATATAGGACTGCAAGACCTTACAAAAGGCGGCGACATTATCAGAAGTCAGACATTTGAGGCATTTATACCATTGGTGGCTGTTGCATTGATATATCTTGTTATGGTACTTCTCTTATCATACGGTGTCAGCAGACTTGAAAGGAGATTGAAGAAAAATGAAAGATAATCAGGACAAAAAAGAAATTCTTATTGAAGTCAGCGGTCTTAAAAAATCCTTCGGCGACCATGAGGTTTTAAAGGATATAAATACAACCGTTTCAAAAGGTGAAGTTATAGCCATTATAGGTCCGTCAGGCTGCGGAAAATCTACTTTTCTGCGTTCACTCAATCTCCTTGAACAGCCCACAGGCGGTGTCATAAAATTCGAGGGTACTGATATTACAGACAAATCCGTTGACATCAATAAAATGCGTGAAAAAATGGGAATGGTGTTCCAGCAGTTCAACCTGTTCCCTAATATGACTATCAAGAAAAATATCATGTTAGCCCCAGTCAAACTCGGTAAAATGACAAAAGAAGAAGCTGAAAAAAAAGCTGATGAACTTCTTAAAAGAATCGGTCTTTCGGATAAGGCTGATGCTTATCCCGACAGCCTTTCGGGCGGTCAGAAACAGCGTGTTGCCATTGTAAGAGCCTTGGCTATGAATCCCGATGTAATGCTTTTTGATGAACCGACTTCTGCACTCGACCCCGAAATGGTTGGAGAAGTTCTCTCTCTTATGAAAGAACTTGCTCAGAGTGGCATGACAATGGTAATAGTAACGCATGAAATGGGCTTTGCAAAAGAAGTTGCCGACAGAGTAATGTTCTTTAATGATGGCATCATTGCTGAAGAAAACACTCCCAATGAAATTTTCTCAAATCCCCAGAATCAGCGTCTGAAAGATTTTCTCTCGAAAGTCCTTTAAAAAAACCTTCAGCTTCGGCAGATAATTTCTGTCGGAGCTGATTTTTTATATTGCAAAATTTTTCCGTTTCCGTTATAATAACGGGTGCAGGGAGCTTGCTCCCTGCCGAGGTCAAGGGCGAGCAGCCCTTGTGAGGTTCGGGGACAAAGCCCCGACTATCAATAAAATAAAAGGTGATATGAATTGAAAATAGGAAATGTGGAAATAAAAGGCGTTGCGGCACTTGCTGCTTTCAGGGAATTATGTATTGATTTCGGTGCGGCTTATGTTGTCGGTGAGATGGTCAGTGCAAAGGGAATTACTTATAATAACGATAAGTCAAAGGAGTTACTTGAGCTTTCAGAAAAGGAACATCCTGCCGCAATACAGCTTTTCGGATATGAACCCGATGTCATGGCAAGAGCAGCTGAGACTGCCCTCGAATACAAGCCCGATATCATAGATATAAACATGGGCTGTCCTGCCCCGAAAATTGCACTCAACGGCTCAGGCTCGGCTTTGATGAAAAATCCCGATTTATGCGGAGATATAGTTTCGGCTGTCAAAAAAGCTGTTGACATCCCCGTGACTGTCAAGATAAGAAAGGGCTGGGACAAAAATTCCATAAATGCCGTTGAAGTAGCCAAAATATGCGAACAGGCAGGTGCTGATGCAATCACAGTACACGGACGTACAAGAGAACAGCAATATATGCCGCCTGCTGACTGGGATATAATACGACAGGTCAAAAAAGCTGTGAATATTCCAGTGATAGGCAACGGAGATATAACAAGTGCAGAGCTTGCGGCTAAAATGTTTGAAGAAACAAATTGCGATATGGTGATGATAGGTCGTGGAGCATTGGGAAATCCTTGGATATTTCAGGAAATATCCATGCTCATAAACCACGACAGACCGTCACTGCCTGTATCAAATGCCGAAAGGATATCAATACTTTTGCGTCATATACAGAAATTATGCGAATATAAAGGCGAATACAACGGTATGCGTGAAGCACGAAAACACGCTGCATGGTATTTCAAAGGTGTACACGGAGCGGCTGCTCTCCGCAGACAGGCGGGAACTCTTGAAACCTTTGATGACCTTATTGAGCTTTGCAAAAAAATAGACTTATAAAAAAATACAGTTACGGAAAATTTATCTTTCCGTAACTGTTGTTTTTATTTTAAAGAAAATTTATTTCATAAGTTCGGGAATATGCTTTTCAAGACCTGCAGCATCAAGACCATATTCAGCCCAGAGTCCAAGTGCAGGACCGCTGTGTCCGTATGTATCGTCAATGCCTATTCTCTTTACTGTTACAGGACAGTATTCAGAGGTAACTGCACATACAGCCTCACCAAGACCGCCTATAACACTGTGTTCCTCAACTGTGATTATTCTTCCTGTTTCCTTTGCAGCTTTGATGATAATATCCTTGTCGATAGGCTTTATTGTGTGTATATTGATAAGACGGGCATTTATGCCTTTTTCTTCAAGAGCCTTGACAGCCTTGAGTGCTTCGTTTACTATAAGACCTGTTGCAATAACAGTAACATCATTACCTTCTTTAAGTGTGATACCCTTGCCCAACTCAAATTTATATGTATCGGGGTCATTGAAAGTGTCTATTGCAAGTCTGCCGAGTCTTATATAAACAGGACCGTCATATTCATATGCAGCCTTTACAGCCTCAGTCATTTCATAATGGTCGGCAGGATTAAGCACTACCATTCCGGGGATAGTTCTCATAAGTGCAAGGTCTTCGCAGCACTGATGTGTTGCACCGTCTTCACCAACTGATATACCGGCGTGTGAACCGGCAATTTTTACATTGAGATGAGGATAACCAACAGAGTTTCTTATCTGCTCATAGGCACGACCTGTTGCGAACATTGCAAAGGATGCTGCAAACGGTACTTTTCCACAAGCTGCAAGACCGGCTGAAACACCTATCATATTTGCCTCCGAGATACCGCAGTCAAAAAATCTGTCCGGATATTCTTTTTTGAATATATCGGTTTTGGTAGCTGCCGCAAGGTCAGCATCAAGTACAACTATATCGGAATGTGTTTTTGCAAGCTCGCAGAGAGCCTTTCCAAAACTTTCTCTTGTTGCTATTTTCATGATATTAGCCCTCCAATTTTTTAAGCTGTGCATTGAGTTCGTCCATTGCGATCTTGTACTCATCAGCATTCGGAGCCTTACCATGCCAGCCAACCTGATTTTCCATATATGAAATGCCCTTGCCCTTGACTGTATTTGCAATGATAACAGTAGGCTTTCCTTTTACGGTTTTAGCCTTTTCAAGAGCGGTTTCTATTTCATTGAAATCGTTTCCATCTATCTTGATGACTTCAAATCCGAATCCGGCAAATTTTTCATCAAGCGGTTCAAGACCAGCAACATCATTTACATGACCGTCTATCTGCAAGCCGTTGAAATCGACTATCAGACAAAGATTGTCGAGCTTCATGTGAGAAGCAAACATTGCAGCCTCCCATACCTGACCTTCTTCACATTCGCCGTCACCGAGCATTGCATAAACTCTGTAGTCCTTGTTATCCAGCTTTCCTGCAAGAGCCATTCCGCAGGCTGCAGATACACCCTGACCGAGTGAGCCTGAGCTCATATCTACACCGGGAGTACCTTTCATATCCGGATGTCCCTGAAGCATTGCACCGATGTGACGAAGAACCTTTATCTCGTCTGTTGAAAAATAGCCCTTAAGAGCAAGCACGGCATAAAGAGCAGGACAGCAGTGACCTTTTGAAAGCACGAATCTGTCTCTGTCGGGATCCTTCGGATTTTTCGGATCAACATTCATCTCCTTGAAATAGAGGTAGGTCATCATGTCGGCAGCCGAGAGAGAACCTCCGGGATGTCCCGATTTAGCGTTGAACACGCCCTCTATTGTCCAGATACGCACCTTGCAGGCGATCTTCTGCATTTCCAAAATTTCTTGATTAGTCATTTTCAAACCATTCCTCCATTTTCAATTTCACAGATTTGTTCCCAAAGAATTATAACACAAACAAATATATTTTAATTTCTTTAAAAGAAATTAAATAACAAGACCATATTTTTTCCTTTAGTCACCTATTTTTTCGACTTTTTCTGTAAATTTTCAGTCATTTTGCGTTTGGGTTTTAACGAAGACATTGAAACAAATATTATTAAGGCTATACCCGAAAATATCAGTATCAGTCCCCAGATAAGATAATTGATGCTGTCATTTGCAACATCGTTATTATCCTTTATATCACGCACAGCATTATCAGAGCTTTTATTCGGATCACTGTTAAATCTTATATCAGAGCTCATACTGTTTTTAAGATTTTCCCAGTCCTTTGAGGTAAGCTCGGAGCTGTCAACAGATGTTTCATGATACTCAACAGATGATTCATCCTCAGAATCCTCAGAATCCTCCGTTTCCTCTGATGTTTCATAGTAATAATAGCTTGATTCCTCATAATATACTGACGGATAGCTGTATTCCGGTTCATAGTAATAATAGCTTTCCTCGTAGCTGTATTCAGGCTGATAATAATAATCGGTACTTTCCTGAGCCCACGGAAAAGGGTTTTCATCAGTCTGAGAAGGATCATAATAGTACGACGGTTCGTAAAATGACGGTTCATATAATGACGATTCATAAAACGATGATTCAGGTTCGGAAAATACATACGATTCTTCATAATAGGAAGACTCATCATCTTCATATTCTGACGGTTCAGACGGTGGCTCCTCAGAAAACTCCGAAGGCTCAAAGGATTCCAAAGGCTCAGGGGGCTGTGATATTTCAGGCTCGGTATATGATATTTCAGGCGGCTCCTGTTCTATGCTTTCCTGTATAACAGGCTGTTCAGAAATCTGTGTATCAGGACTTTCATCGGGTTCGGCGTGGACACAAAGCGAACATGACAACATGACCGACAAAGCTGTACTTAATGCAATGCTTTTTTTACTGTTCATATAAATGTCCTTTCAAAAAGCTGTCAGTTATTATGAAATGATTGTATCACACATCACATCAATAAATCAAGTATTTCTTCAAAACAAACTCCGTCCTGTACAGGAATCTGCATTTTATCCGATAATTCCACGCATTTTGACACAAATTCAGCGGATTTTTTCACCGACTCCTCAAAATCGACTCTGTTTACAGCATCCGCTGATATTATCGAAGCAAATACATCACCTGTACCTGCGTGAGAACCTCCTGTTACGGGATATTCAAGCAGTTTGCTTTTATTATCTGTCAAAATAAAATTGCATATATTATTATTTTTTTCAATACCTGTTATAACTATATTACCTGCACCAAGATATTTCAGCTTCCATGCAATAGCTTCTATTTCACGAATATCAAAATCACCTTTATGATACTCACTGTCTGTCAGTATACACGCCTCAGTCAGATTCGGCGTGATGATATCCGCCACAGGTATAAGATTTTTTACCTTCCTGCACAGCTTACTGTCAATAGTCGCATATGTTTTCCCGTTATCCCCCATGACAGGATCAACCGTTACAACAGTATTTTCATCAGAAAATCTCTCTATAAAATCCTCTACTATTTTCGCCTGTTTCTCAGAACCCAAAAAACCTGTATATATCCCGTCAAATTTCAGTCCGAGCTTTTCCCATTTCATATAATAATCCTGCATTTTATCCGTATAGTCATCAAAGAAATAATCATCATACCCTGTATGATTTGAAAGAATAGCCGTAGGCACTGCACAGCACTGTATTTTCATAGCAGATATGATAGGGATGGATACTGTCAGACTGCATCTTCCGAACCCTGAAAAATCATTTATTACTGCAATTTTTTTTTGTCTTTTCAAGCACTTCACCGCCAAATTTATAACTCTATCGACATCGTTGCACGGGCATTCAAATCAGTGGAAGCTATATTACCTGCAAGATACTCATAATATGCCTGTGAACCGACCATTGCACCGTTATCACCGCATAAATTCAGCGGAGGATAATAATATTTCCAGCCACGCTTTGAACATTCTTCCTCAACTCTCTTACGCAAGAGTGAATTTGCCGAAACTCCTCCTGCCAAAACTAATTTTTTATGTCCGAAGTCCTCAGCTGCTCTGATAAAATTATCCATAAGACTATCAACGACAGCTTTTCTGAAGGATGCCGAAAGGTCATTTACAGGCAATTCCACGCCCTTTTGCGAAGCGTTGTGTATCTGATTTATAACAGCAGTTTTCAGTCCCGAAAAGCTGAAATCATACGGACAGCCATCAACTTTCGGACGAGGCAGCTTAAATGCACTGTCATCACCGTTCTGTGCAGCTTTGTCGAGATGTATACCACCCGGATATGGCATACCCATTGTCCTTGCGGCTTTATCAAATGCCTCTCCTGCGGCATCGTCACGAGTCTTTCCTATAACTTTCATTCTTGTATAATCCGACACTTCAACAATATGGCTGTGTCCTCCCGATACCACAAGGCACAAAAACGGCGGTTTCAAATCCTGATGTGCAAGATAATTTGATGCTATATGTGAACGAAGATGATGTACAGGTATCAAAGGCAGTCCTGTTGACATTGACAGTCCCTTTGCAAAATTTACTCCGACAAGCAATGCACCTATCAGTCCGGGTGCATATGTTACAGCTATTGCATCTATGCCGCTGAAATCCAATTCAGCCTGTTCAAGAGTTTCACGGATAACTCCGTTTATAGCCTCACAATGTCTTCTTGAAGCTATTTCCGGCACCACTCCTCCGTATAATTTATGTTCCTCGACCTGTGTCGCAACAACGGATGATATAATCTTTCTTCCGTTCTCGATAACGGCTGCCGCTGTTTCATCACAGGAGCTTTCTATTGAAAGTATTTTCATTTAACCATTCCTTTTAAAAAACTTTGTCATGATCAAAGCATCCTCTGTGGGATTCTTATAATAATTCTTTCTCAGTCCATTCTGTTCAAATCCAAAAGATTTATACAATGCTATTGCAGGTTCATTTGAACCTCTCACTTCGAGTGATATAAAATCCGTTTCCATAGCATCATTTGTCAGCAAAGCCATTTTTATAAGGGTCTTTGCAATACCCTGCCGCCTGAATTTCGGAAAAACAGCTATATTCGTTACAAAACAGTTGTCGCAAACTATATACATTCCGATATAGCCTGCCACTTCACCGTCTGCCAATGCCACAAAAAAGTGTGCTGTTTTATTCTCAAGCTCATCCTCAAGACTCTTATATGACCAAGGCTGTGAAAAACATATTTTTTCAAGTTCAACAAGGGAATCAAGATGTTCCCTCTCCATTTTACTTATTATAAGGTTTATCGTCATCACTTACTTCCAATGTTTTATTGTCCAGCATACCCCTGACTATTCTGCAAAAATCATCTATACCTTTTTCTATATTCTTTCTGCATTCACGGTATGTTTCAAGGTCTGAACCGTATGGATCAGGCACTCCTCCGCTGAGTATATATATCTTATTCTTGGGAATATCAAGCATTGTCATAAGAATTTCAGCGTGTTCCATCGTCATACAGACAAATATATCCGTTATATCTATATCACGCTGACGGATTATCCTTGACCTGTGTTCGCTTATGTCAATTCCTATCTCCTTACAGACCGTTACAGCATTAGGTGAAACACTCTGACCTTCACAAAATCCCAGTGCAGCACTGCTGAAAATACTGTTTATACCGTATTCAAGGGATTTTTCCGCATAAATTGCCTTTGCCATCGGACTGCGGCAAGTATTCCCCGTACATAAAAATAAAATATGAAGCATAACCCAAAAATCCCCTTTCATTCAATCATAAATTATATTTCATGTTTTTGTCATTCCGAACGAAGTGAGGAATCTTTCAAAAGATTCTTCGTCGCTGCCGCTCCTCAGAATGACAGACTTTACGAATTTATTTTTTAGCATCAAACCATGTTTTTCCGATACCTGCATCAGCAGGCAATGGTACATTCAATTTAACAGCATTTTGCATTTCCTCGCTCAATATCTGTGCAGCTTTTTCAGCCTCATTTTTTGGTGACTCGACTATAAGTTCATCATGCACCTGCAATATCAGTTTGGATTTCATATTCTCTTTCTTCAGCCTGTCATATACTCTTATCATGGCTATTTTGATAATATCTGCGGCAGTTCCCTGAACAGGCATATTTTTAGCCACTCTTTCACCAAATGCCCTTATATTGTGATTTGATGAAGTCAGTTCGGGCAGATAACGTCTTCTTCCGAACATTGTCGTAACATAGCCGTTATTTTTAGCCTGCTCAACGACATTTTTCATATAATTGTCAATGCCCTTATAAAGCGACAGATAATCTTTTATATACTTGTCAGCCTCTTTAACTGAAACATTTATATCCTTGGAAAGAGAAAATGCTCCTATGCCATATACTATTCCGAAATTGACAGCTTTGGCACGGCTTCTCATTTCAGGTGTAACGAAATCATCAGGCATATTAAAGACCTTTGCCGCTGTCGACCTGTGTATATCAAGACCGTGTTCAAAAGCCTCTGCCATATTTTTGTCATCTGCAATATGTGCAAGCACTCGGAGTTCTATCTGTGAATAGTCAGCATCAACCAACAAATATCCCTCTTTGGCATTAAAAAATTTTCTGAATTCCCTGCCACGCTCTGTTCTCACAGGAATGTTCTGCAAATTCGGCTCTGTGGAGCTTATTCTTCCAGTGCGTGTTTCGGTCTGATTGAAGCTGGAATGTATCCTGCCGTCATTTCCGATAACCTTTACAAGACCGTCACAGTAAGTTGATTTCAGCTTTGCAACAGTCCTGTATTCTAGTATCTCGCTTATAACAGGATGATACGGCTTTAATTCCTCCAAAACATCCGCATTAGTCGAATATCCGCTCTTTGTTTTTTTCTTTGCAGGCAGTTCCAATTTTTCAAACAGAGCCTCTGCAAGCTGTTTCGGAGAGTTTATATTGAATTCATATCCGATATGCTCATAGATACTTTTTTGAAGCTCGTCAATATCCTTTTGCAGTTTATTTCCGTATTCAACGATAGCTCTCTTATCTACTGCAAAACCCACATTTTCCATTGATGCAAGAACCTTTGCAAGAGGTATCTCTATTTCATCAAGCAGTTTTGATTGCTGTTTTTCCACTATTTCTTTTGAAAGACTTTCATAAAGAGGTATCAGTTTCAATGTTGAATAACCTTTCAGGCTTTCTTTTTTACACTTGTAAGGGGTTATCTCATATGCAAGTTTTTCAAGCGAATAGTCCTTTCTGTCGGGATTCAGGAGATATGCCGCAAGACTTGTATCGAATATAATTGAATTACAATCTATCCCCATATTATCCAAAACTGCAAATACAGGCTTGCAGTTATCCGTAATTTTTTTGATACTGTCATCCTTGAAGAATTTTCCGATAAATTCCTCAAAGTCAGGCATGAAATTGTTTATCGAATAGACCGTTTCACCGTCTGATAATTCAATATTCAGTATCATATCCCTGTCGGTCTCGGCAGTGAAATATATATTTTTATCCCTGAATTTTTCGCAAAGATTCAGCAAATCATCAGGCTCTGAATATTCAAGCGTAACTGTTTCCTTTACTTCAGCCTCATGTGGAATATTTTCCGTACTGAAATCAAATTTTTTCATCAGCGAAAATAACTCAAGTTTCGCCATTATACGCTGTGCTTTTTCACCGTCACCTGCTGATTTTATATAATGTGAAATATCCGTATCAACAGGAGCATTTGTGCAGATAGTTCCAAGCATACGGCTCATATACGCGTTTTCTTTTCCATCAATGAGCTTTTGACGAACACCCTTTTTTACGTCAATCGTATCTATATTTTCATATATATAATCAAGATTTCCAAATCTTGATATTAAATCCTTTGCACCTTTTTCACCTATTCCCGCAACTCCCGGGATACAGTCAGAGGTATCGCCCTGAATAGCTTTTATATCTATCAGCTGCGGAGGAGTAACACCATACACCTCCATAATTTTATTTTCATCATACAGTGTAACATCAGGCTTACCCATTTTTGTAGCCGCAATTCTTACTGTAACTGTCGGTGAAACAAGCTGTAAGCTGTCTCTGTCGCCCGTCGCTATCACACATTCATAATTATTATCAGTACAGGTCTTTGCAAGCGTTCCGAGAATATCATCTGCTTCAAATCCCTCACAAGTAACAATTTTATAGCCCAACGCTGTCAATAATTCTTTCAGCGGTTCAAGCTGACTTGCAAGCTCATCAGGCATACCGTGACGATTCGATTTATAGCCGTCATAGGCTTTATGCCTGAAAGTAGGGGCTTTCAGGTCAAATGCTATTGCAACGGAATCAGGTCTTGTTTCATCAAGCAGTTTAAGAAAAGTTGTCATAAATCCGTATATCGCATTGGTATACTGACCGTCTTTTGTCGAAAGTATCTTTATCCCATAAAAAGCCCTGTTTAAAATACTGTTGCCGTCAAGTACAAGTAATTTCACGCAAATATCACTCCTAACTTCTCACTCCTCATTCATCTGAGGTCTTATGCTGTCCATGATACCAACATTTTTTCCGTGATGTATATATACTCTCGGAACTCTCTTTCCCACAAGGCATACAAGCTCATAGTTTATAGTACCTGTAAGCTGTGCCATTTCATCAAACGAAAATGTATTGTTCTGACCGTCACCTATGACAATAACTTCATCACCTGCTTTTACATCGGGAATATCGCTTACATCTATCATAAGCTGGTCCATACATACTCTGCCGATAACAGGAGCTTTTTTGCCGTGAACGGTCATATATGCACGGTTGCTGAGACTTCTTGTATAGCCGTCTGCATAGCCTATTGGAACAGTTGCGATTTTTGTTATCTTATCCGTTGTAAATGTTCCTCCATAGCTTACGGATGTATCAGGCTCAACTATTTTCACCTGTGCAATAACACTCTTTATCTGCATAACAGGCTGTAAATCCAATTTTCCTTCGAGCTTTGATGACGGTGAAAGTCCATATAATATAATGCCTGCCCTGACACAGTCAAAATGTGTTTGTTTATAGTCTATTATCGCACCACTGTTTGAACAGTGTATCATATTGAAATGGAAACCGTCTGTAATAAGTCTGTTCACTGCATCTGTAAAGCATCTGAACTGACGGAGAGTAGCTTCTTTTCCGTCTTCACCATCATCAGAAACGGCAAAATGAGTAAATATACCCTCTGTTTCAAGATTGGACATCTTACAGACATTCTCTATCTGCTTTATGGAATCCTTATCTCTTTGTATTTTCTGATACATGAATCCGATACGGCTCATGCCTGTATCGAGCTTTATATGTATTTTGACCGTTACATCATTTTCATATGCAAAATCAGAAAGCTCTTTGGCATATTCCTGTGAAAATACAGCCTGACTTATGTTGTTGTCAGCGAGAGTTTTCGCCATAAAAGCAGGCGTAAAGCCCAATATAAGTATCGGCAGAGTGATACCGTTTTCACGGAGCTGGACAGCCTCCTCGATATTTGACACTGCAAACATTGAAGCACCCATTTTTTCATAGAGCTTTCCAAGGAATACCGCACCGTGTCCGTAGGCATCTGCCTTGATGACACACATTATCTTTGATTTTTTATCAACGGAATCCCTTATGACATCAAAATTATGTTTCAAAGCATCTATATCAACTTCCGCCCAAGTTCTTCTCAAATATTTCATATGATAAACCCTCTTAAAAATAATATATATAAGAATATTGTACTCTAACATTGCTCCAATGTCAATTAACAAATATGATAAGCAAACGAATTTTCCATTTCATAATGTGACAATTTATTGCTATTGACAAAGCTCCGAATTTGTAATATATTATTGATATATTTAATTAAAGGGGTTTGGTAATGTGGAAAAAAAATTAAATATCGGCAATGTTGTTCTTACTGTTGTAGCCGTTCTGCTCATTGGTCTGTTCGGATTTATCATATACAATGACAACAGGCTTCAAAGCCACAGTGCAGTCGAGGTTCGCACTGATCCTGCATATGAACAGTTGATTACCGAAAATATGGAAAAAATCCAAAAAGTAATAAATAACAATCTTAATTCGATAGTTTTTTACGGAGATGAATATCTGGGTAATAATGCCATTGCATCAGGACTCCAAAATATCTTTGACAAAGAATTATTTTCTGATATAAACAGTCTGACCGAAAAATACCCGAGAGTTATCGGATATAAGCTGTCTATCCCTGTAATAAATTTTGAAGTCCATGATGAAAGCATTGATACCATAATGGCTCGACTTGGGATCGTTACAACTGTCGTAGGCAAAAGCTGCGTTATCCCTGCCGACACCGAAACAGGCATAGAAATAGAATTAAACAAAGCCGGAGCAAATACCACTATGAAATTTTCCGGACAGACATATATCCATCTCGGAACAGTTACAATAAACGATATCGAGGGAAGTATATCCTCGTCAGAAGACAACGAAGATGTATATATATTCAAAAGAACATCTCCCGGTAAGGAAACAAAAATAAAATCAGGTACAAAGGTTTATTTTGAAAGCTTCCAGCAATATAAAAATGCCCTGCCGATAATATTCTTTGGCAACAATGACTTCGCAAATACACAGCAGTATATGAATTATATCAGGGCTATCATACAGCGTCAGGACAACAAGGAAAAATATATTATCATCTGCCGTACAAAGGCTAATTCAGAGCTTGATACCGCTATGACCGAACTTTACGGAAATAATTATATCCGTACAGATGATGAGATAGATTATAAAGATATGAGTGAAAAAATATATTCCCGTATGAAGCTCCTGAAATATACCAACAGAGTAGCAAACTCTGTTGAAGGAGCAAAAAGAAGACTCTTTGAAGAAAGCTCTGAAGCTTCGGAGTGACATACTCCCTCGCCTACGCTTCGCTTAGAGGCGGGGGCTTCTCGCTCAAGTATGGTAACCCGCTAACCCCGTGTGTCCCACGGTTCTTGTTTTGATTTTTATGCTAATGCTATTCTCATACCTTCATTTCGTATGTTTACAGCAGCATTCATATCTCTGTCATGATGTGTTCGACAGCAAGGGCAAATCCATTCTCTGACAGACAAATCTTTTGTGTCGGAATTTTGGTATCCACAAGCACTGCAAATTTGTGAACTTGCAAAGAATTTATCAATTTTGACAAGTCTTTTTCCGAGATCTTCCAACTTGTATTTCAAAAATGCTGTGAACATTCCCCAACCATTATCCGAAACCGATTTGCCAAAATTCAGCGATTGTGCCATTGCCTGCATATTCAGATTTTCAATACAAACACAATCATAGGCATTGGCTATCTGCCTTGACTGCTTGTGCAGAAAATCCTTTCTTTGATTTGAAACCTTTTCATGCAGTTTAGAAATTCGGATACGCTGTTTTTCTCTGTTTTTGGAGTCTTTCACCATTTTGGACAGCTTTCTTTGTTCTTTTTTAAGTTTCTTTTCGGATAATCTGTAATATCTCGGAAACTCGGGACAATTTCCGTTGCTGTCAACATATAATTCGTGCATAGAAAAATCCAAGCCCAAAAACTTCTGCATTTCTGTTTGCTGTACTTGGTTCTCGTACTCAAACAAGATACTTGCATAGTATTTTCCGCTGGGTGTTTGACTTACAGTAACAGACTTCAAAATATAATCAGCAGGAATATTCCGATGTTGTTGCACTTTGACTTTTCCGATTTTTGGCAGTGTAACCGTTCCGTTTTCAAGTTTGATATTATGATTTACGCATATGGTTGTATAACTTTTTTTATTTTTTCTTGACTTGAATTTTGGAAATCCGATTTTTTTATCTCTGAAAAAATTTTGAAAAGCTGTATCAAGATGTCTTAATGCCTGCTGTAATGAGATACTGTCTACATCCTGCAGAAATTCCTTTTCTTTTTTCAGCAGTGTCAGGTCATTGGCACATTTTGTATAGCCAAAAGCTATTTTTTCTTCTTCATAGACTTTGATTCTTTTTTCCAGATAATAATTATATATCATTCGTGTACAGCCGAAAGTTTTTGAAAACATTATTTTTTGTGTTTCATTTGGATATATTCTGAATTTGTAGGCTTTGTTCATGGCTTTTCACCTCTTGTTACAGCAGATATTTATAATTATATTGTATCATTACATTTTGAGATGTCAAGCAGTTTTCAGCCCTTACGGGCTGGCGGCAATTCATCCCCGACCTATAGAGGTCGGAGTCTTCTTGCCGCATTAGGATAAAAAAGGATGCAATTCTATGAAGATAACAATGTTAGGCACAGGAAATGCTCTCACAACGGAATATTACAATACCTGCTTTATAATCAGCGACAATGACAGGCACTTTTTGATTGACGGCGGAGGCGGAAACGGTATCCTGCGTCAATTCAAATTATCAGGCTTTTCATTTAACGATATCCATGATGTTTTCGTGACACATACCCATACAGACCATTTACTCGGAATTATATGGGTAATAAGAAAATTCTGCAATGTTATGAAAAGCGATACTGACCACGCTTATATATACGGGCATGATGAAGCAATAAAGATACTCAGATATTTTTGCGAAAATCTCCTTTTGCCAAAACAGAAAAAATTAATAGACACAAAAATACATTTTGTCACTGTCATTGACGGTGAAGAAAAAAATATCATCGGACACAAAGTAAGCTTTTTCGATATACACTCTACAAAAACAAAACAATTCGGTTTCTGTATGGATATTGGAAACAATCAAAAAATTGCCTGCTGTGGTGATGAACCATATAACGAGCTTAACAGCGAATATATCAAAAACAGCAAATGGCTTTTGCATGAGGCATTTTGTCTGAACTCTCAGGCGGATATTTTTCAGCCATATCAAAAACATCACTCCACTGTCAAAGATGCCTGCATTACCGCACAAAAATTCAATATCCCAAATCTGCTCTTATACCACACTGAGGATATGACATATCCCAACAGAAAAGAATTATATCTCAATGAGGGAAAGAAATTTTACACAGGTAATCTCTTTATCCCTGATGACCTTGAAACAATAGAATTATAGAAAACAATACACTCTGCTTTATATAAAAAAACAGAGTGTATTTTCATTTTATATTTTCTTCATCAATTCCGCTTTTTTCTGTTCAAATTCTTCTTTATTAATTGCTCCTATATCAAGCAGTTCTTTGAGCTTTTTAAGTTCTTCCATAGCATTCATACGGCTTTGTGAGGAATCCTGAGCACCATATGTTTCAGCACTTTTGGCTATCCTTTTCATAGCCTTTTCCATAGCTGATATAGTTCCCCATGCCCTTCTTATATCGTTTGCATCAAGTATACGGGCGTGCTGGGTTATCATATTTTGCTGAAGTTTCCAGCCGTTGTATTCTGCAATGGTATTCCACATCACCTTTCCGCCCATTGTCGGAAAAGGAATATTCGGCATTGATATTTCTTTATTAAGGAGTTCCAAAAAATTTCCGTTTTCACTTATCAATTTCAAAAAAAATGAATAGTCATCCAACATATATCTATCTCCCGAAATTTCTTACAAAACTTCCTTTGCAAGCTCGCCAAGTATCTTTATACCCTTTTCAAGCTGTTCATCAGTGGGTGTTGAGAAGTTTATCCTGAAAGAACTGCACTGCTCCTTTTCATCAGTCAAAAAGGCATTTCCCGGAACAACACATACTTTCCTTAATACAGCCTGCTTGCAGAAATCAGCCATATCAACGCCGTCAGGCAGTTTACACCATATGAACAGACCGCCCTCTATTCTCTGATATGTAATCTTATTTGGAACGATATATTTATCAAGCAAGTCCATACAGAAATTTGCCTTTTTCCTGTATATCTCACGGAGCTTTGCAAGATGTCCTTCAAAGTCATATTCTGTCATAAATTTATGTGCGACCATCTGTGACCATATATTCGTATGTACGTCCTCACCCTGCTTGCATACAACCATTTTCTGCACTATCTGTTTTGGAGCAATGACATATCCCAAACGCATACCCGGTGAAAGTATCTTTGAAAATGAACCCGCATAAGCAACTATGCCATCCTCGTCAAATGACTTTATAGAAGGAACATTCTCACCGCTTATACGCAAATCGCCATAGGGATTGTCTTCAAGTATCATTACATTATATTTTTTAGCCAACTCGTAAATTTTCTTTCTCTTTTCAAGACTCGTTGTAACTCCCGACGGATTCTGGAAATTAGCTATTATATAAATAAAACGGACATTCTTTTCAGTCTGGAGAGCCTTTTCGAGTATTTCGATATTCATACCGTCACTTTCAAGCGGTATTCCGCACAAACGGGCATTGTATGAACGGAATGAATTGAGAGAGCCTATAAAGCTCGGTGCTTCACATATTACCGTATCACCCTCATTGACTGTTGACTTTGTTATCAGGTCCATTACCTGCTGTGCACCTGATGTTATGATCAAATCATCAAAATCTCTGCCGATATTCTGAGTTTTCTTCATATAGTCACCGACAGCTTTTCTGAGGGGTGTATATCCCTCTGTAACGCTGTATTGAAGTGCGGCAATCGGATTTTCCTCAAATATCTTTGCTGAAATTTCTCTTATCGCATCAACGGGGAATGCTTCGGGAGCAGGATTTCCTGCCGAAAGAGATACAACTGTCGGATCAGCCGCATATTTGAATATCTCTCTTATAGCAGACGGTTTGAGAGTCTGCACTCTGTCGGAAATTATATATTCCATTTTAAAAAACATCTTCTTTCTTTTTAATTGATAAAATTATTTTATCACATACACTGAAATCTTGCAACAAAAAATTTTTATTAAAAAAATCTATTGACAATCATATATATGCGGTGATATAATTTTTTTGTAAAAATTTGGGAGCTTGTATTGACAGGCTGAGAGGAAATTATCTTATTTCGACCATCTGACCTGATACGGATAATGCCGTCGTAGGAAATTATATTCTGACTTTTTTCGGGGACACTGTGCGTATTTGCTGTTCCCGTTTTTTTATTTATTTTTTTATCAAAGAAAGGAAAATACAAAATCATGGAAAGAAAAACAAACATCAAAAGACTTGTCCTTACGGCTGTAATGATTGCACTTGCAGTTGTACTGAGCATGATCAAAATCTTCAAAATGCCCCTTGGCGGTTCTGTGACACTCCTCTCAATGCTTCCAATAGCACTTATATCCGTTGAATATGGTATCAAATGGGGACTTACAGCTTCATTCGCCTATTCTCTTGTACAGATGGGACTCGATATGGCAGAGGTTTTCAGTTGGGGACTTACTCCCGTTGCTATTGTCGGTACTATTGCTCTTGACTATATACTCGCATATTCCTCAATAGGCATTTCGGGTATTTTCAGAAAAAAAGGCGTTGTGGGAATATGTATAGGAATAGCCCTTGCACTTGTCCTGAGATTTATATTCCATGTTATTTCGGGTACTATCATATTCGATATATGGATGCCTGAGGAATGGAACAATCCGCTTCTGTATTCAGTCTGCTACAACGGCTTGTATATGCTTCCCGAATTGTTATTCACCATGATAGGCACAGTTGTTTTATTCAAAATACCTCAGTTCAACAAGCTCGTTGAAACAAATATGTAATCCAAAAATCCTGTACGAAACAAAATTTTCGTGCAGGATTTATTTTTTTCTCTTGTATTTTCTGACACTTTATAGTATAATTAACTTGTCGCTTTAAAGTGCTAAATTTTTTCAAAAAACGGAGGAATCAACATGAGAAAAAAGGGTGAGATGGTCTCATTCAGACAGGATATTAAAATAGTTGACTGTACACTGCGTGACGGCGGTCTTGTAAATAACTTCTTCTTCACAGACGATTTTGTGAAAGACCTTTATACAGCTAACCTCAAATCGGGTATCGACTATATGGAGTTCGGATACAAGGCTGACAGCGATTTGTTCGACAAAGACAAATTCGGCAAATGGAAATTCTGCAATGATGACGATATAAGAAACATTATCGGAGATAATGAAGGCGGTCTGAAGATATCTGTCATGGCTGATGTCGGAAGAACAAATTTCAAGCGTGATATTATTGATAAGGCAAACAGCCCTATTGACATGATAAGAATTGCAACCTATATACACACTATTCCTGCGGCTCTTGAAATGGTCGAATACTGCAACAAAAAGGGCTATGAAACAACCATAAATATAATGGCTGTTTCAAAAGCAAATGACTGTGACCTTGACGATGCACTTGAAATTATCGGTCAAAGCTGTGTTGATACAATTTATATCGTTGACAGCTACGGCTCTATCTACCCCGAACAGATGAGAAGACTTGCTGACAGATATATCGAATGTGCCGAAAAGTACAACAAAAAAATAGGCATACACGCCCACAACAATCAACAGCTTGCTTTTGCGAATACTATTGAAACTCTTACAATGGGTGTAAGCTATCTTGACTCGACTATAAACGGCATGGGACGTGGTGCTGGAAACTGCTCAACTGAGCTTCTCCTCGGCTTCCTCAAAAACCCGAAATATCATCTCACACCTATCCTCAGATTCCTTGAAGAACACATAAACAGACTCAAGGATGAAGGCATTGTATGGGGATATGATATTCCCTATATGCTCACAGGACGAATGAATCAGCATCCAAGAGACGCTATACAATTCATTGCCGACAAAAGAACCGATTACGCTTCATTCTCACACTATCTCTATGACAAAGACAGCTTTTGATTAATTAATAATTATTTAACGTGAGTTCGATGAGCGACGAAGAATCTTTTGAAGATTCCTCACTGCGTTCGGAATGACATACTTCATTTCATCATTGTTAGAATATTTTTCAGTTATATCGAACTCACGTTATTTATTAAACAAAAAACAAGACACCTGCCGTAAAAATATACGACAGGTGTTATTTTTTAATATGGAATATAAGCAAACTCCTGTACCCAGTATTTTGCACCGTTCTTTTCATAAAATCCGATACCTATATGTGTCATGCTCTCATTAAGTATATTTGCCTTATGACCTGATGAATTCATCCATCCGTTCATGACCATTTCGGGAGTTCTGTATCCATAGGCTATATTTTCGGCTGCTCCCCAGTAGTTGATATTATATTCACGCAATATAGTGTACCAGCTGCTGCCGTCGGGACGTGTGTGCTCAAATACCTCCGATGTTTCAACCGCTCTTTGTGCAGCCGCTTTCATCAAATTTGCATCCTGTTTAAGTGCAGGAAGACCTGCTTTTGCTCTTTCCTCATTTGTCAGCCTGAAAACCTCAGCTATATATGCTTTTGAAATATCCTCAGCTACACTGACAGAAAAGAATTTTTTTGCGATAACTCCATGTTCATCCTTTACCTTGACACAGATACTGTAATCAGTAGCATTTGCTGGATTTACTATTATGCAGGGTTTTTGAATGAGTAAACAAATTGTTAACAACTTTTAAGAAAAGATATGGTACACTAAAAAAGAGGTGAGTGTATCATGAAGAAGTTAAGCTTAA
>CADCDE010000021.1 GCA_902800065.1 uncultured Ruminococcus sp. | reverse complement strand
TTTTATCTGAATTTATTATAACATTCTTTATTTTTTATGTCAAGAAATAATAAGTCAGCCTTGCGGCTGACGGGCAATTCATCCCCCCGCCTTAGAGGCGGGGGACTTCTTGCCCATTTAGGTTAAATTTGTAGATTTCAAAGGCGTTATAAATTTCCAATTCATAATAAGTTCCCCTTAAATTTTAATTTGCCTCAATCAATTCCGTTCTGAATTTTTGCGGCTTTGAGGGTGTTTTTCATAAGCATGGCAATTGTCATAGGTCCTACTCCGCCCGGTACGGGGGTAATATATGATGCTTTCGGCTCAACTTCCGCATAGTCAACATCTCCGCAGAGCTTGCCGTTTTCATCTCTGTTTATGCCGACATCAAGCACGACTGCACCTTCTTTTACCATATCGGCTTTCACAAATTTCGGTCTGCCGACTGCCGCAACCAATATATCCGCCTGACTGCAAATTTCTTTGAGATTTTTTGTTCTGCTGTGACAGATCGTTACAGTTCCGTTTTCATGGAGCAAAAGCATTGCCATAGGCTTGCCGACAATATTGCTTCTGCCGATTACAACACAATTCTTTCCGTTTACATCTATATTTTCGGAATGTATAAGTTCCATAACTCCCGCAGGCGTACACGGCAAAAAGTGATAGTCACCTATCATTATTTTTCCGACATTTGACGGGTGGAATGCGTCAACGTCTTTCAAAGGCGATATTGCATTGATAACTGCCTTTTCATCAAGATGTTTCGGCAAAGGCAACTGACACAATATACCGTTGATTTCGGGCTTGTTATTGAGTTTTTGAATTAATGCAAGCAATTCTTCCTGAGTAGTTTCAGCAGGCAACGCATATTCTTCAGAAACAAATCCCACTTCCGCACAAGCCTTTTTCTTGTTGTTTACATAAACTCTTGATGCAGGATCGTCACCTACAATTATTACAGCCAAACCAGGATTTATGCCCTGTGCCCTAAGCTGTTCACACTCCGCTTTAACATCTGCTCTCACCTTTGCAGAAACCTCTTTACCGCTTATTACTTTTGCCATTTTTAATACACTCCTTAAATAAAAATTTTTTTCAGTTCATCTGAGCAAGTTCATAATTTACTCTTTCAGTAGCCTCATCTTCACTCATGTCATATTCCGACATGAGATTGCTTATCATCATTTCAACTGTTGCACCGACATTTTTAAGCATTCTGATAGCTTTTCCTATACCAATTATTTTTTCTTCGGCTCTGCCTTTCTCGATGCCTTTCTTGATACCTTTCTCGATACCTTTCTCGATACCTTTCTCGATACCTTTCTCAATACCTTTCTCAATACCCTCCTGCTGAATTTTATCGTAAATTTCACACATATTTACATCTCCTTTTTTAGTCATTGAATTGTATTCATCTCTGAATCTGTCATCGCCTGAAAATACACTTATCATATCAATAACTTCACTCGGATGGTCAAGCCTTTTGTTTGTCGGCTTGTAATCCTTTTTATTCAGAAGTGCGTTGAAAAATTCCGCTATCACCTGAAAATCAGATGTGAATTTCTTTATTTCCGCATCTGTAAAATCTTTCACTGAATAGAAATTCATCTTATAATCATTAACAAATTCGGAAAGTTCTTCGGGAACATCAAAGCATGAACAAAGATTCTTGTCATGCTTCCAATTCTCACTTCCGAAATATATAACAAGAGTTATCACAGGATAGCATTGTTTCGATTTGCCGTTCTTTTGAAGGTCATACTGTTTTTTGTATTCTGCACCGTCATAGCTGAATATTCTCATGGGCATATGGTCATCTACCGCCACCTGATTTTCAATACCTACAAATGCAATATTTATATTGGCATTTTTCCAGAATTTTGCAGTATCTCTTTCCTGTCCGTGGATTTGTCCGTCTGCCTTGAATTGAGAATCCTTTTCAGCGGGGGTAAGTTCTTCGGATAGAACGGTCTGATTTCCGTCAAACAGTATGACGTTTAATATATCTGCAAAAACATCATTGTATGATTCAAGTGTTTTTGTTGCCAAGTCCTTCTGTGCCATTGGTTTCACCTGTTTCTGTTTTATTTTTCTTATCAACTGCTTTTGTTGTGCGTTTCTTAAACATTATCAAAAGCACTATTCAGCCTATCAAATCATTGTTTTCCATTGCGGTTTCCATTCAGACGGAACGGAATTTATCATTTCATTGAAAGTTATTTCCTTACAACTGCCTATATACATATCTGCATACATTCCGCTTGAACGATACCATATAAGACTTTTGTTTTCGCCGTATAAAATATAGTGGTTGTAATTCCTATACTCTTTCAAGAATTTCATAGTATCTCCAAAGGCTTTTTGAAGATACTCGGCATTTTCTTTGTGGAATGAACTTTTTATTTCTCCACGCAAAATCGCCTTTGAAGAATATGAACAAACTTTATAAATATAATGTGAAGATATATACTGAAAAGCAAATTGCATAAAGTCCGCATCATTTTCATAAAATGACCACTCTTTTTTGTAATAACGCATTACAGTATGTCTTTCCAGTGAAAAGCCTATGGGAGTTCTTTTCGATTTGTAAAAAACCAAATTGTTATTGTCGATATATATTTCATTGGGTTTTAAAAATCTTTCTTTGCCCTCGAAAAGTTCGGGAATACTTTTCAAACATTCATACAAATATTCTATTTCGACAGGCACTTCCATATCATCAGGAAAATTTACTTCAACAGTTTTTTCAGAGCATAAGGCATTTTTAAGAATATCAATACCACTTTTAAAATTTGCAAGTTCGGGTTCTGTAAGAAAATGATTTTGATTAAAATCCACTAAGGTATCATTGTCTTTAAAAGGACGGTCAGTTTTTATTTTATCGGGATTGGCAAATTTCATAGTACTTTCGTTCAATACATCTTCATCAAAATATTTTCCATAGTAAACATCACCATGTATTTTATAGAATCCCTCTGTTGCTTTCATTTATAATTACCTTCTTTTATTCATCTGCTTTGATATTTGAATCTGCAATTGTGTCAACTGCTTTTGCTGTTCTTTTTCTGAACACTATCAAAAGCACTGTTCCGACTATTACTGTAATTCCCGCAAGTATCTGTGACACTCTCAAATCAAATATATACAGACTGTCTGTTCGGAGTCCCTCGACTATCATTCTTTCAAAGCCGTACCAAACGAGATACAATAAAAATATCTGTCCGTCATATTTGCGGTATTTTCGGCTGAAAAGATAAAGCAACCCAAATCCCAACAGGCACCATATTGATTCATACAGGAAACACGGGTGTACACCGATATTATTTGTATTTTCACTGACCATTCGCCAAGGTAAATCCGTTTCCGTGCCGAAAGCCTCCTGATTGATGAAATTACCCCATCTGCCGATACCCTGACCGATGAGAAATCCCATGACAGCTATATCCAGGGCAGCAAGTATGGGAACTTTTTTTATTTTTGCAGTGATGCCTCCTGCAAGAAGTCCGCCTATGACACCGCCGTATATTGCAAGTCCGCCGCTGTGTATATCGAAAATGCTTATCAGGTCATGGGAATAATCCTCCCATCTGAAGATGATATAATAAAGTCTTGCTCCGACTATTCCGGATATAAAGCCGATTATGGCACAGTCTGTAAAAGCATCTGAATTTATCCCGAAATATTTCAGATTTTTGAATGCGAATATAAGAGCAAGCAAAACTCCTATACCTATTATGATACCGTACCAGTATATGTCAAATCCGCCTATAGATACGGCAACACGGTCTATATCCATGCTTATCCCCAATCCGGGAAACTGAACATGATACAAGAAAAATTCCTCCTCAGAATCAGTCATCTATACCTTTTATCACCGAAAGGGAATAATTATCGGGATCAAGCTGATCTTTTAATCTTTCATTGACATTCTCAAGGGTAATATTTGCTGTTTCCTCAAGCATATCAAAAATGGTATTTCCGAGAAATTCAAGGCTGATTACATTTGCAGCTATTGCAGAAGGACTGTCAAAAACAGATACCGTTCTGCCGTACAGTGAACGCTTTGCTATCTCAAAGTCTTCAGGTGAAATTCCGTTTTTCTTAAGCTCTATGACCTCATTTCTGATAAATTCGGCAACCTCTGAAGGAGAATGTGTTTCTCCCTCGAATACAACTGCACGGTAACCGAGACCGCCCAAATAGCTTGCACCAAAGGTAGAATTTATCAGCTTTTTGTCAAGGAGCTTCCTGTACAGTGATGAACTCTCATTCGCAAACGCTTCGAGAAGAATATCAGTACAAATGCTTTCTTTCAGGCTGACAGTATTTTTATTATCGGCTTTTTCCTTGAAGCCCAGGCAAAACATCGGCACTGCAACAGGCAAACGCTGTTCAGTATAATTTGATTTGACTTCATAGGGTTCTTCGGGGAATATGCTCTCTGTATTGAATGGTGAGTTGTCCTTCAGCTTTCTGTCGGCAATTTCAAGGACTTCATCAGGTGATACATTTCCCGCTATGCACATGACCATATTATTCAAATTATAATAGCTGTTATAGCATTCGTAGAGTATTTCAGGAGTTATTTCAGCGATAGTTTCAACGGTTCCTGCTATGTCGATATTTATAGGATTATTATGATACATAGCCTGCTGAAGATTCATCATCACACGCCAGTCGGGACTGTCATCATACATTTTTATTTCCTGTCCGATAATCCCCTGTTCCTTTGCGACAGTTTCGGGAGTAAAATACGGTGACTGTACTAAATCCAAAAGAATTTCAAGAGATTCTCTGAATTTTTCCGTACATGAAAAAAGATAACAGGTTTTTTCAAAAGACGTATAGGCATTTGCCAATGCACCCGTTTTTGCATACTGTGTAAAGGCATCGCCTTCTTCACTCTCAAATAACTTATGCTCAAGATAGTGTGCTGTTCCGTCAGGCACTTTTATTTCCCTGCCGTTGGTAATAAAATGATTATTTATAGAACCGAAATTTGTTCCTATCTGAGCGTATGTCGAATTAAATCCCTCTTTGGGATATACAATGATAGTCAGTCCTGATTTGTGGTGCAGCTTGTAATATTTTTCTCCGATACGCTTGTTCTCTATCAATTCAAAATTCATAATATTCTTTCCCTTCTTTCAAAAAAAATCAATTGCCTATAAGTGAAAATACCGTATCCAATTTAAGCTCATTGGCATATCCAATAACTTCATCTTTTGTTATCTCATCGACTATCTCAGCTTCTTCAACAGGTGCTGTAAGGCATGAACCCAATACTCCCGATATATACCATGATTGCATTGCCCCGAGATTATCAAGAGTTGATATATATATATTTTTGAGGACTTTTTTTGCTGAATCAAATTCCTCATCGGTAATATTTCCATGCATGAGAGAGTTTAACTGTTCTGTTATGGCATTTTCGGCTTTGTCTATATTCTTTGTTTCAACACCGCTGTCTATCAACATGATACCCTTTTGATTATCGACACGGCTTGCACAGTAATAACAAAGACTTTGCTTTTCCCTTACATTCATAAACAGCTTTGAAGTAGGCGAGCCGCCCAATATCGCTGACATGAGCGAATTGGCTATTCTTCCTCTTATATCCGAGGGAGCAGCACTTCTGAAGCCCATGACCAGCTTTGACTGCACTATTTCTTCAGTTTCGATAATACGCTTTACTTCTCCAACTTCAGAAATAATTTTTGTTGTACCACTTATTTTCCTTGATTTTCCACCGAAATATTTTGTAAATTCATCCAAAGCCTTGTCGGGAGAGTTGTTTCCGAGCATATACAGCTCCACTCTCGAATTTTCGAGAAGATTTTTCCATGCCTTATATATATTTTCCTGAGTAAGTGCAATGACATCCTCACGGCTGCCGTATTTTCCTATTGAAAAAAGCTCATCCCTGCACATATTCTCGATACATCTGTTTATTGCATAGGTTCTTTTGTCATTGAATTCTGCATCTATATTTTCGATAAGCTGGCGTCTTTCCTGCTCAACGTCATTATCTGAAAAACAACCGTCTGTTATATTCGGCTCGAAGATTATGGAACAAAGCAAGTCCGTTATTTCAGAAGAAATGGATTCACCGTTAAGTGCATATCTGTCATCGAGTCCCGATACACTTATCGTCACTGTCTGAAAATCCCCGAATCGTTGAACTGAGGGATACAAGGCTGCACCGTAAAGTTCATTGAGCTTCCTGTTGAGAGAGGTAAAATCAGGATATTTTTTACATGAACGTGTTAAGACACATGAAAGCAAAGCATTTGCTGCTGCTGTCTTTTTATCCAGAGGTGTAACAAGAGTAGCATTTATCCTGCTTCTTTTAAATCTGCTGTCTTTTATACTTCCGAAAGAAACCCCATCACATATAGTTTTTCTTGTAAATTCATACATCAAAGATCACATCTCCATATTTTCTTGTATTTTGATAATCATTTTTATTATACCACAATTATATAAAACATTAAATATATTTTTCAAATATTTTTGTCATACCGTACAGTAATAAAAAATTTCTACCTGAGCGGTTGGAAATTGTTTCGCTGAAAAAGAGTCATAAATGGTAAAATAACAATCGATTTGTCATTCTGAGGAGCGACAGCGACGAAGAATCTTTTTAAGATTCCTCACTTCGTTCGGAATGACAAAGATTTTACAAGCATAACTCATTTATATTTGGTTTCCAACCGCTCAGGTAGAAAAATTTTCCTGCCATTCCGTTTTTCATTGAAATGACAGGCTTGGTTTTATTTTATTTTTTAAGCATGAATTTAAGTTCAACAGGGTTATGGTCACTGTATTTGAATTGTGTATCAATAACGTCCATGTATGTCGGGGATATATTGTCAGATACGATAAAGCCATCGACTGTAAGTGTAAAATTACCCTCATCATACGGTTTATCGGCATTTCTGCAGGAGGGTGTTGTGATACCGCCGGTATAATCGGTCAGCTTTATGAAATGTTCCGGTATAAGTTCATCAGGAAACGCTGCTGCCCATGTATATTGTTCAGGTACTTCCTTATTGAATATTTCTTTTGAATTGCCTGTGAAATCATGGTTGAAGTCACCTGCACATATAACGTAGCTGCCCTTTTCATATTCCTCTTTCATATCTCCAAAAAGTTTGGTAAGCTGCTGTTTTTGTAAATTTCCATTTGTTCCGTAAGCGGATGTATGGACATTTATCAGAACAAGCTCTCTGTTATTTTCAACTTTTATACGGCTTATCGAATAACAGCGGTCAAGGTCCATATACTTTGAAAAACCGTCTGATATAGGAAGACTTCTCCTGACAGCCGAAGTTATTTTTGTACTGCTGAGTGTAAGAAGTCCTGCATTTGATGCTCCATGAGGCTGAGTTATCGGATAAAACAAAAACGGCGAATGATAGTTTACCGCAAATACTGATGACATATTCTGAAATGCACTGCATATAATTTGTCTTTGGTCTACATGATAACTGCGTGTTGAATCGGTATCGACCTCCTGTATCATCATAATATCAGCTTTATGTTCTTTCAAGATTCCAATATCACCGTCTGTACAGTTTATAACACTTTCCTTTGAATCTGCCCATGACTGTGTACCGCCGTCCATGAAAAATGTAAAGTCCTGTGTATATGCACCGAATCCGATATTATATGTTACAGCCGTATATTCAGTATCTGTCTTCATTGCATCATACTCTGCTGTACCGTTTATATCAAGAATCGTATTATCCTCTATCCTGTTATAGCTTATCACCACATATAAAACATATCCTGCAACTATCGCAATTATAAGAAAAATTATCCCTAAAGCAATCTTCAGCCATAATTTTTTTGATTTTTTTCTCTCCATAAAATACAACCCCTTTTTTTAATGTCATTTTCATTTTATCACAATCAAATAAAACATTAAATATATTTTTCAAATATTTTTGTACTTGACTTATTTTTGTCAAAGAGATACAATTTTTATTGAAAGGATTGATTTTTTTATGCTGACTATATTATGGTACATCATCACTGCAGGTCTGAGCATTTTCGGGGCAGGCTGGCTCATGAACTATTTTCCGTGGCTTATTTCCGAAAGCTCCCCGCCGCCCGAATTCGAGAAATTCAGCCAATGGTTTCTTGAAACAGAACAATGGTATATGAGCAGTATCTTTGAAACAAAGCTTCTTATTGCAGGGGGAATGACCTTGCTTGCAATTCTGCTGGCAGTTTCATGCAGGCTTGATACATATCTGAGAAATCTTCCGGGCGGTAGTTTCCTTGACCTGAAAATAGGGGAAAGTCCCTTTGATGAGCATTGGACATTCAGACTGCTTCCCTGTATGATATTTTTTACATACATCTTTATACGAATCATTGCAATGATATTTTTCCCTCAGGCTGAATTTGAAATAAATAATTTCAGTCTTATGGGACAAGGCTATACTACTGCACAATGGATAACCCATGTTACATATTTCCTTATGCTTGCATCAATGATATTTCTTATATTCGATTCATTTCTGAGTGCTGGTCCGATAGGCTCGGTATTGCATATAATTGCCGTACTTGCCGCAAATATAACAGGTGTGCTTCTCTCCTTTGCAATTATCATCACACTTTTACAGGCGGTTACTGTTGCGGCTGCCATTATTGTAGTTACCTGTGTTGTTATCGGTCTTTTCACAGCGGCATACAGAGCGATATATATGTTTGTATAACAAAATACCTGTTCAATCGTTTATTGTTAATGATTGAACAGGTATTTTTGCACTATTCTTACAGTATAAAACTTTGTGCTTTTCGCCTATAACAATTTTTCTCCAAAAGTATTATAATTTATATAAGGGGGAATTTTATGAACGACAATTTGCAGTGTATATATCTCAGTGACAACTCAAAATGTGCAATACTCAATGTCCGAAAATGCAGTACAGAATGTCGTTTCAGATGCTCGGATGATAAGTACAAAGCCTCTCAGAAACATTGGCGTGAGCAGCTCAATTCCATCAGTGTCGAACAGCAAAATAAAATTTCCCGTAAATACTATGGCGGAAAAAAGTTCTGGTAAGGAGATGAAGCATCTATGTTCAATAAAGGCGATACCGTCTTATACGGCTCAAGCGGAGTATGTCGTGTTGAAGGAACAAAGCAGCAGGAATTGTATGATATCACAATGGAATATCTTGTATTAAAGCCTGTTTATGATGAAAATTCCACCGTATTTGTACCTATAAGAAACAAAGAACTTATGTCAAAAATAACCCCCGTTCTTTCGGAAAAACAGGTGTATGAATTTATAGATAATATACCAAATGAAAAAACACTATGGATAGATGATGACAAGCAGCGTAAGCAGTTATATCAGGATATAATAAACCGATATGACCGAAAACAGCTTGTTCAGATAATAAAAACTCTGTATCTTCACAAGACAGCTCAACAAAAAAAAGGCAGGAAACTGCACCAATGCGATGAACAGATACTCAGACAGGCTGAAAAGCTGTTATACAGCGAATTTGCCGTTTCACTGAATATCCCGATAGATGACATACTTCCTCTGATAACAAAACAGATAGAAAAAACCCCTGACTGCTCTTAAAAACAGTCAGGGGAAATTTTATTTTATGCCGTCAGCAAATATTACTGATAATTCTTGCTTCTTGCAGTATATGATGTATGGAGATAATGATGAGCCTTTTCCTTGCCGGGAGCCTCGAAGTACTCGTCATAGATCATCTTTATTATCGGGCTGTCATCGCAGACTCTGAACTCAGACGTCTTATCCTGATCATAGAGAGCCTTTGAACGGAGAGCCTTGAAGTCAACATAGTTGCTTACGCTGTCGCTTCTTGTCGGCTGACCGCCGCCGTTGATACATCCGCCAGGACAAGCCATGATCTCAACCATGTTGTAATCAGCTTCGCCCTTCTTGATCTTTTCGAGGATAGCACGGGCATTTCCAAGACCTGATGTAACAGCTACCTTTACAGTTACGCCTGCTACCTGATATGTTGCTTCACGAACAACCTCAGGACCACGAACTTCTTCAAAGTCTATCTTCTCGAAGTTACCGTCAAGGATTCTTGCTGCTGTACGGAGAGCTGCTTCAAGAACACCGCCTGTTGCACCGAAGATAACGCCGCCGCCTGTTGCCTTGTTGAACGGAGCATCGAAGTCCTCATCGGGAAGTGCTGCAAAGTCAAGACCTGCACGCTTTATCATTCTTGCAAGCTCTCTTGTTGTGAGTGCTACGTCTACATCGTCAAATTCAGGATTTGAACGGAGCTGAGGACGTGTAGCCTCAAATTTCTTAGCTGTACAAGGAATTACGCTGACAACGAATACATCTTTCGGGTCAATGCCGTTCTTCTCGCAGTAGTAACCCTTGAGAACTGCACCGAACATAGCCTGAGGAGACTTACAAGTAGAAAGATTCGGGATAAATTCAGGATAGTAATGCTCAACGAATTTTACCCAACCCGGGCAGCATGATGTGAACATTGGGAGAGTTCCGCCTGTCTTTATTCTTTCAACAAGCTCGTTAGCTTCTTCAATGATAGTAAGATCGGCTGTGAAGTCCATGTTGAATGCCTTTACATTTTCGCCGAGTCTCTTGATAGCGGCTGCCATCTTGCCTTCTACGTTTGTGCCTATCGGCATACCGAATGCCTCACCGAGAGTAGCCTTGATAGACGGAGCAGTAAAGAACAATACCTTCTTGTTAGGATCTGCGATAGCTTCCCAGACCTTTGCTTCCTGTGACTTTTCGGTAAGAGCACCTACAGGACAGCTTACGACACACTGACCGCAGCCAACGCACGGAGCATCATTAAGGCTCTTGTCAAATGCACTGCCTACATGAGCAGCGAAGCCACGCCTGATAGCACCTATAACTGATATTGACTGAACATTCTTACAGGCTGCAACGCAACGCATACAGTTGATACACTTATTATTGTCACGGACAATATACGGAGAAAGATCGTCTATTTCATAGATAGGATCCTCTGTCTGGAATCTGTCTTCGTCAACACCGTATTCTGCAGCCAGCTTCTGAAGCTCGCAATTCTGGTTTCTTACGCATGAAAGACACTTTTTATTGTGAGTTGAGAGGAGCAGTTCAAGAGTGGTTTTTCTTGACTTGATAACTGCAGGAGTATTTGTAAATACCTCAAGACCTTCTTCTGCGGGATAAACGCAGGCTGCAAGAAGACCTCTGCGGTTTTTGGCTTCAACCATACAGACACGGCACGCACCTATACAGTTAATATCCTTGAGATAGCAAAGAGTAGGGATTTCGATACCTGCTTCCTTTGCTGCCTGTAATATAGTATATCCCTTTGGAACTTCAACGGGAATATTATTTATTTTAAGATGTACAGTTTCCATTTAAAATAAGCCCTCCTTATACAGTATGGATCGCACCGAACTTACAGTTGCTCATGCAGACACCGCACTTGATACACTTGCTCTGGTCGATCACATGAGGCTGTCTTACAGTGCCTTCAATAGCCTTGACAGGACAGTTTCTTGCACAAAGAGTACAACCCTTACATTTGTCGGCGATAACTTCATATTTCATAAGTGCCTTGCAGACATGAGCCTCGCACTTGTGATTATAGATATGGTCGATATATTCCTGACGGAAGAATTTGAGAGTTGAGAGAATCGGGTTCGGAGCAGTCTGACCGAGTGCACAGAGTGAGGATTTCTGCATATGCTGAGCAAGCTCTTCGATCTTCTCAATGTCACCGTCTTCACCCTTGCCCTGAGTTATCTTCTCAAGATACTGGAGAAGTCTTCTTGTACCTACACGGCACGGTGTACATTTGCCGCAGCTCTCATCAACAGTAAATTCAAGATAGAATTTAGCAATATCTACCATACAGGTATCTTCATCAAGTACTATCATACCGCCTGAACCCATCATTGAACCGATAGCTGTAAGGCTCTCATAGTCGATAGGTGTATCTATATATTCAGCAGGGATACATCCGCCTGAAGGACCGCCTGTCTGTGCAGCCTTGAACTTCTTGCCGTTGGGGATACCGCCGCCTATTTCCTCGATTATCTCACGGAGAGTTGTACCCATAGGAATTTCAACAAGTCCGACATTGGTGATCTTACCACCGAGTGCGAATACCTTAGTACCCTTGCTTGTTTCGGTACCCATCGAAGCATACCATTTGCTGCCCTTGCCGATTATCTGAGCGATATTTGCATAAGTTTCAACATTGTTAAGTACAGTAGGCTTGCCGAAAAGACCTTTTATAGCCGGGAACGGAGGACGGGGACGAGGCTCGCCTCTGTTGCCCTCGATTGATGTCATAAGAGCAGTTTCCTCACCGCATACAAATGCACCTGCACCGAGTCTTATCTCAATATCAAAGCTGAATCCGGAACCGAGGATATTTTCACCGAGGAAGCCGTATTCTCTTGCCTGCTGGAGAGCTATTTTCAATCTTTCAACAGCGATAGGATATTCTGCACGGACATATACAAAGCCTCTGCAGGCACCTATTGCATAACCTGCTATTGTCATAGCTTCAATGATACACTGCGGGTCACCCTCGAGTATGGAACGGTCCATGAATGCACCGGGGTCGCCTTCATCGGCATTACAGCAGACATACTTGATATCACCTGGAGCTGCCTTTGCAAACATCCACTTTTTACCTGTCGGGAAGCCGCCGCCGCCACGTCCACGGAGACCTGAATCAAGGACTTCTTGGATAACTTCATCAGGAGTCATCGGTGTCAAAAGAACCTTTGCGAGAGCCTGATAACCGTTTGTAGCTATATATTCATTGATATTTTCAGGATCTATGCCACCACAGTTTCTGAGTGCGATACGACGCTGTTTTTTATAGAAATTAGTTTCAGAGAGAGAGATTATTGAGCCGTCCTCATGTACAGTCTCCTGATAGAGCAGATCTTTAACGACACTGCCGCCCTCTTTGAGATGTTCTTTAACAATTCTCTTAACACCCTCAGGAGTAGCCTGTGAATAGAAAACACCTTCAGGATATACTATCATTATCGGACCGAGTGAGCAAAGACCGAAGCAGCCTGTACGGACTACCAATACATCATTGATATCATTTTCCTTGAGAGCCTCTTCAAGAGCAGTGATAACCTTCTTACTGCCTGACGAAGTACAGCCTGTACCGCCGCATACGAGAACCTGCTTACGATAGCCTGTTTTAGCAGCGAGCTTTATGCCTTCTTCCTCAATGACCTTACGAACTTTTACAAGGTCTTTATATTCGTTTTTGATTTTGTTGAGTTCTTCTAATGTCATTATTTATTTCCCCCTTCTTCTGCAATGTATTTATCAAGAATTGCTCCGACATTTTCAGGGGTGAGCTTTCCGTAAACTTCCTCATCGATCATCATTACAGGAGCAAGTCCGCAGGCACCTACACAGCGGCAAGAATCAATAGAGAAAAGTCCGTCAGGTGTACATTCACCGCTCTTGATACCAAGTTTTTTCTCAACCTCTGCCAATATCTTGTCTGAACCCTTTACATAGCAGGCTGTACCAAGACATACACTTATCTTGTGCTTGCCCTTGGGGGTAAGGCTGAAGCGTGAATAGAAAGTAGCAACGCCATAGACCTCGCTGAGAGAAATGCCAAGACCGTCAGCGACCATCTGCTGCACCTCTATCGGAAGATAGCCGTAGATTTCCTGAGCTTCGTGAAGTACAGGGAGCAAAGCACCCGGTAAATCCTTGTTTTGAGCGATAACTTCAAGAAGCTTCTGTTCTTGTTCTTGAGTTCCCTTGAACGGGATATTATCTGCCATTTATATTCCTCCAAATCTTTAATAAAATATTTTTTTGGATATGGATGACCGTTAAACAAATCACCGCATACTCCGTCTTTAAACTATTATACTAATTTTTCAGACCAAATACAAGGATTTTTCGTAAATTTTTTATTATTTTTTTTGAAAAAAAACCGAAAATTTGTAAAAATGAAAAAAATTGTATGTATCAACAAAAAAAAAGAAATTTTTTTGTTGAAATGAATAATAATAACTGTTATTATAGTAAACGTCAGTGAAAATTTCCTTTTGTCATTCTGAGAAGCGACAGCGACCAAGAATCTTCTGAAGATTCCTCGCTTTGCTCGGGATGACATAGAGCAATCTATTTTGTCGTTTACTATCTAAAAGCAATAATAAGGGGTGTATTTAAAATGTCATTCAAAGGCAGAGAATATGTACAGATAGAGATATCCAAAAAGGCTGAATCAAGTTTAAACGAGGGGCATCCTTGGATATATGACGGGGAATTGAAAAATATCAAAGGAAAACCTAAAAACGGAGATTTAGTTGATATAGTTTCATTCAAAGGAAAATATCTTGGAACGGGATTTTACAACGACAATTCCAAAATAAAGATACGAGTTATATCCAAAAATGCAAATGATAAATTCGACAGTGCATTTTTTGAAAGACGAATAAAATATGCATGGGATTACAGAAAGACCGTCATGGGGGATGACCTCAACTGCTGTCGTGTAATATTCGGTGAAGCTGATACATTCCCAGGACTGACTGTAGATAAATTCAGTGACATACTCGTTACACAGACACTCTCACTTGGTATTGAACAAAGAAAGGATATTATATTTCCGCTTCTCGTAAAAGTGCTTAATGATGACGGTCAGAATATAAAAGCTGTCTATGAAAGAAATGATGTGGGTATCAGAAAACTTGAGGGCTTGGAGGAAAACAAGGGATTTTATATCGGAAGCTCCGAAAAGACAAGTACAGTTATCACTGAAAACGGTATAAAATACAATGTCAATTATGAGAACGGTCAGAAAACAGGATTTTTCCTTGACCAGAAATATAACCGTCTTGCAGTATCGAAAATAGCAAAGGGGAGAAGGGTTCTGGACTGCTTCACGCATACAGGTTCATTTGCACTCAACGCTGTCAGGGGAGGTGCGGAAAGTGTCTGTGCAGTTGATATATCCGAGGATGCCGTTGAGATGGCAAGAAAAAATGCCGCATTGAACGGCTTTGAAAATAAAATGACGTTCAAGGCAGCAAATGTATTCGATTTATTGCCGAATATCCCTGCAAGCGAAAAATATGATTTTATTATACTTGATCCACCTGCTTTCACAAAATCACGTTCAACGGTTGACAGTGCAATAAGAGGATACAAAGAAATAAATCTCCGTGCTATGAAGCTGCTTCCGAGAGGCGGCTATCTTGCAACCTGTTCATGCTCTCACTTTATGAAAGATGAGCTTTTCAGGGATATGCTCAAAAGTGCCGCATCTGATGCAGGAGTTTCCCTCCGTCAGATAGAAGCCCGTCAGCAAGCACCCGACCATCCGATATTATGGAATGTTCCCGAAACGGATTACCTGAAATTCTATATTTTCCAGATAGTATAATAATTTTTTGCTTTGTTCAGAAAGATTCCTCACTTCGTTCGGAATGACATTTATCCGCTAAAAAAAACCTGCAAAGTTCATTACTTTGCAGGGAAATTTTTTGTGATATTATTTCTTTTCTTTTTTAGCTTTTTTAGCTGTTCTCTTGATACCCTTTGTAAAGAGTATTGCAAGAGCGGATGCTCCAACGAATACAGAGCTCAATGCGATAGTTGATTTAAGCGAATTGTTAACGTCTGTATCTTCTACGGTAACATCTGTTCTGCCTTTAGCGATACCTGCAAGAGCGTCATCGGATATAGCGGCTGTTTTGAGTACAAGTTCTTCACCGATATGAGTTGTTTCTCTCTGAGATTCTGTCTTGATAAGGTCAAGAGTTTTTGCATCTACCTTGCCTGTTACCTCGATATTATTATCACTCTGGAATTTTTCAACTGCTTCAACAACTGTGTTGCTGTATACACCTGATGTCTTACCATCATAGTATTTAAGTGCTGCAAGTCTTGACTGAAGCTGTACGATATCATCTCCCGAATAGCCGTATTTAAGAACATCATAGTCAGGTGACTTTACAGCCTTTTCTGAATAGAGAAGCTCAAGCTGTTCAGGAGTCATCATATCAGTTTCTTCAAAGCCTGATGCCTTTTGGAAAGCATTTACTGCCTCAAGAGTAGCGTCATCAAATTTTTCGCTTACGATGCCTGAAAGATAACGGAGTTCAATAAGTCTTTTCTGCATTTTTGTTATCATTGAACCGCTGTTTCCGTATACAGCGCTGCCTGCATTGGGGTTAGCCTTTGCTTTGCTGCTGAATATTTTAAGCTGTGTATCAACGTCTGCAATACCTGTTGCCTTGACCTTGTTATCCTTCTGGAAATGTCTTACTGCACTTGCTGTAACTTCACCGTAGAAGCCTGATATTTCATCATAGTAATACTTGAGTTCTGTAAGTCTTGTCTGAAGTGCTGTTACAGGGAAAGCATTTCCCTCATCAAATGAACCGTTTGAAAGTGTGCTGAAATTTGATGCAGCCTTGTTTGATTTAAGTATCCTGTAGGTCTTGCTGTCAACTGAACCTGTTGCTTTAAGCTCGTTCATATTCTGGAAAAGCATTACAGCATTTACTGTCTGTTCATCATATTTGCCTGTAGCCTTTGATGTAAGATAGCCAAGTTCATAAAGTCTTGTCTGTATTGCGGAAACTGTTTTGCTGTTTTCTGTATCTTTATTGCCTAACTCTGCGATAAGCTCAATGACCTCATTAGCTTCCTCTGCTTCGGAAGCTTCTTCAGCCTTGGATTCCTCTTTTTTGGATTCTTCTTTGCTTGATTCCTCTTTCTTGGATTCCTCTTTGCTTGATTCCTCTTTTTTGGATTCTTCCTTACTTGAGTCCTCTTTGCTTACCTGTTCAACTACTGAAGGCTGAGGCTGAACTGAAGGTTCAGGTTCTACTGAAGGTTCAGGTTCTACTGAAGGTTCAGGCTCAACTGACGGCTCAGGCTGTACTGACGGTTCAGGTTCAACTGAAGGCTCCTCGTAATATGAGGGTTCTTCATATACAGGTTCCTCGTAATAATACTGAGGCTGTTCAGCAACAGGTGCGGAATAGTCTGTTTCCTCGTATGCACCTGCGGGCGGTGCTATATCAGAAACGCCTGCACCATTAAATGTATATGTAACTCCGTCAAGAGTTCTTGATGTATTTGAAAGATACTCACCGTTCTCATAGTAGAAGGATTCACCGTTAAGGAGTACCCAGCCCTGATAGGGATAAGATACACCTGCAATTTTGAACCACTCTACCCATGAAGCACTGTAGGCATTACCATAGCCTATGCCGTAGCTTGGACTTTGAGCATCTATAGCCATGCCGGAACCTACATAAACACCTACATGACCTGGATGATGAAGTCCGAGACCGTGTATATTCGGTATACCGTTATATACATAACCCCATTCATTAGAAGCTGCAAGCATATCTGTTCTGATACCGCCGACACCGTTATAGCTCCATATAAGTCCCGAGCAGTCAACTGCACCGTATGAGGATGCTCCCCATACATAGCTCCAGTTTTCTCTGTATGCTGTAAAGCAGTGTGCACACAGACCGATATTTGAATTTGCCTGTGCCGATACAGGCATCATGCTTGTTACATTCGTAAGAAGTGCAATAGTCATTGAAAGAAACAGTACCATACACTTTTTTGTCATTTTCATTTAAACTAAACTCCCTTCGTTTTTCGGAAAAATAATGTTTTCCGAAAACAAACGATTTACAATTTTTTAACTATATTCGGAAAAGTGTTTCAAACTTGTAACAAATCCTTAATGATAATAACATTATATGGAATAAAAATCAAGTCTTTTTTCGTATTTTACATAAATTCTTATCAATATTCAGCATTTTGCACAAAAGATTTTTCGTAACTTCTGCAAGTTCTAAATTATCATCAGGGTTATAATGGGAAATTTGAATTGCATGAAAATAAAATATGTGATATGATAATAAAATGTAATATAGCATTATATATGTATATATTTTATTTTTTTACGGAAAGGGTACTTCTTTATGGAAAAAAAACGCATTGCTGTTATATTCGGAGGAAAATCATCCGAGCATGAGGTCTCAAGAGTTTCCGCATCTTATATCATAAGTCAGATACCGACCGAAGCATATGAAATAATAACTATCGGCATTACAAAGCAAGGCAAATGGCTGTTATATTCAGGCAATATTGAAAATATCAAGGACGGCTCATGGGAAAACGCTCCCGACAATAAATCAGCTTTTATTTCACCTGATTCATCTATACACGGACTTGTTGTTCTCAACGGAGATTCCTGTGAAATAATAAAGCTGGATGTCATATTCCCCGTACTCCACGGAAAGAACGGGGAAGACGGCACTATACAGGGACTTTTCGAGCTTGCGGGAATACCGTATGTAGGCTGTGGCGTTCTTGCTTCGGCGGACTGCATGGACAAGATAGTTACAAACACTATATTTGAAAGTCTTGGAATAAGTCAGGCAAAATTTACATGGTGCTATGCAGTTGATTACAAAAAATCTCCCGATAAGGTCATAGAACAGGTTGAAGGCTGTCTTGATTATCCGATATTCGTCAAGCCCTCAAATGCAGGTTCATCGGTCGGCGTAAGCAAAGCAAATGACCGTGAGGAACTCAAAAAAGCCATTGTAATTGCCTCAAACGAAGACAGCCGTATATTATTCGAGGAAACAATTATCGGAAAAGAAGTTGAATGTGCAGTCATCGGCAATGATGAGCCTTTCGCATCCGTAACGGGTGAAATCGCTCCTGCAACCGAATTTTATGACTATGATGCAAAATATAATGATGAAAATTCCAAGCTGTTCATTCCTGCAAGAATAAGCGATGAAACTATGGAAAAAGTCCGTCAGACCGCTGTAAAGGCGTATCGTGCGATAGGCTGTACAGGACTTTCGAGAGTTGATTTCTTTGTATCAGACGATAACAGAATATTCCTTAATGAAATAAATACCCTGCCCGGATTCACTTCAATAAGTATGTATCCGAAACTTATGGCAAACTCAGGTATCAAAGGCAGTGAGCTTATCGAAAAACTTATAAATCTTGCATTTGAAAGGGCGTAATATAAAATGTCAGACAGTGCAATAGGAATTTTTGACTCGGGACTCGGAGGACTTACCGCTGTCAAGGAATTAGTAAAGGTCCTCCCAAATGAAAATATAGTATATTTCGGTGATACTGCCCGTGTTCCCTACGGCAACAGAAGCAAAAAAACTATCATAAAATACGCCGAGCAGGATGCTTCTTTTCTGCTTTCAAAGGGCGTTAAGATGATAATAGCGGCCTGTGGCACTGTCAGTTCAGTTGCAACAGGTCTGCGTGATACACTTCCTGTACCGTTTACGGGTGTCGTTGATCCCACTGCAGATGCCGCTGTCCGTGCGACAAGAAACGGTAAAATAGGTGTTATCGGAACTTCTGCAACAGTCAACAGCCAATCCTATAAAAAAGCTATCCTCTCCAAAAATGAAAGTATAAAGGTATATCAGCAGGACTGTCCTTTATTCGTTTCACTCGTTGAAAACGGTTTTATTTCGGAAGAAGACCAGATTGTACAGCTTGTCGTTGAACGATATCTCGAAAAACTCAAAAACCAAAATATTGATACCCTTATTCTCGGCTGTACACATTTTCCGATAATTTCAAGGGCTATCCAGAATTATCTCGGCAGCAGTGTAACTCTCATCGACTCAGGAAAGGAAACTGCACTCTATGCCGCTGAAATACTGAAACAAAAAAATCTCCTCAATAATGACAAAGCCCCGGGAGAATGTATTTATTATGTCAGTGATACCGTTGATGACTTCAGGCGTACTGCACAGATATTTCTCGGAAAAAACGATATCGAGGATGTATACCATATAACACTGTAACTAAGATATAACGAAGATTTCCTTTTGTCATTCTGAAACACACAGTGATTTAAGATTCCTCGTTTCGCTCGGAATGACAAAGAAATTCAATAAAAGGAGGAATGGAAAATGGAGGAAAATTATATTCTCTCTGTCGAGGGAAAACAGACCGTCAACGGAAGCTCAGATAAAATCGACTTAAAAACCCGTGCAGCCTATATGACAAAGAACGGCAACAGATATATCACATATACAGAATATGATGTAAATAATCCAAAACTCACTTCCAGAACTACCGTAAAGGTATCGCCCGATAATGTTGTCACAGTTATGAAAGGCGGTACTGAACGCCACAGTCTTATACTCGAAAAGGGTGTCCGTCATAAATGCGAATATATAACAAGTTTCGGAATTATATCTCTTGGCGTTTTCACCGATACCGTCAATGTTGACTTGAACGACAAGGGTGGAGAAATAAAAGTACACTATAATATTGATGTACAATCAGAATTGGCAAGCTCAAATGAACTTATCATAAATATCAAGGAGGCAAATAAAGATGTCAGCAGCAGCTCAGACAGTACAACAGCTTAAACAGGCTATTATCAACGCTTTTCAGAAATCTCAGGAACTTGAACTTCTCTCAAAGGATGCTCAGATACCCGATTTCACCATAGAAACTCCCGCAGACCGCTCTCACGGTGACTTGGCAACAAATGCCGCTATGGTATCGGCAAGGGCTTTCAAACTTGCTCCAAGAAAAATAGCTGAAATTATCACAAACAACATTAATCTTGAAAATACCAATCTTGCAAGATTTGAAATTGCAGGTCCCGGATTCATCAATTTCTTCTATGACAGGTCATTTTATGCAAGTGTCCTCGAAGAAATAAAATCTCAGGGCAAAAATTACGGACGTTCCAATTACGGTGAGGGAAAGAAAATTCTCGTTGAATTTGTATCAGCCAATCCCACAGGTCCTATGCACGTCGGAAATGCCCGTGGCGGTGCTTTAGGCGATACCCTTGCAAGTGTCCTTGACTATGCAGGCTATGATGTCCAAAGAGAATTCTATGTAAATGATGCGGGAAATCAGATAGAAAAATTTGCTACATCTCTCGAAATACGCTATATGCAGATGTATAAAGAGGGCTATGAACTTCCCGAAGACGCTTATCACGGTGACGATATAGTTGAACATGCAAAAAATTTCGCTGAAATTTATGGTGACAAATACGTTGAAACATCTTCCGAAGAAAGAAGAAAGGCTCTCGTTGAATATGCACTTCCGCTGAATATTCAGGGACTTGAAAGAGACTTGCTCAAATACAGGATAAAATATGACAATTGGTTCAGGGAAAGCACTCTGCATAACAGCGGTGCTGTAAAAGATATCGTTGCACTCCTCACAGAAAAAGGTCATACCTATGAACAGGACGGTGCTGTATGGTTCAGGGCAACAGAATTTGGTGCTGACAAGGATTTTGTCCTTGTACGTTCAAACGGTCTGCCGACATATGTAGTACCCGATATCGCATATCACTACAACAAGCTCGTTACAAGAAACTTCGACAGGGCAGTTGATGTCCTCGGTGCTGACCATCACGGATATGTTCCACGTCTCAAAGCCGCTCTTACAGCTCTTGGCGTTGACGCTTCAAGGCTTGATGTCGTTCTCATGCAGATGGTATTCCTTGTAAAAGATGGTGAACGAGTAAAGCTCTCCAAGAGAAGCGGAAAGGCTATCACCCTTGTTACACTCCTCGATGAAATTCCGATAGATGCCGCAAGATTTTTCTTCAATCTCCGTGAGGCTAATACTCCATTTGAATTTGACCTTGACCTTGCTATCGAACAGTCATCAAAGAACCCCGTTTAC
>CADCDE010000020.1:29385-46473 GCA_902800065.1 uncultured Ruminococcus sp. | reverse complement strand
TAGAACCTTGATGGTAATGATTGGGCAATGGTAAATGCGAAAACCAAGCGATAAAAAATAAAATTATGAAAGGAGAAGCTACATTAAACGACTCTGTATCTAATCATTATAAAACGAATTTACAGAGATGTACCGTAGGCTATACGGGAATTTACGCCTGTGGAGTGTCACAAAAACGATGGTAGCTTTGGCAAAGTCGGATACGATGAAACAGGAATTTTCTCAATATGGGTATATTTGTCCATATTTTGAGTAGCAGTGATGATATCATGATATATGTAACGGGAGATACTCATGGTGAGTTTAAAAGATTCAAAAACAGACTTTTCGGTGCAAATGAACATGATATAGTGATAATATGCGGAGATTTCGGCGGTATATGGGATAACAGTTCGACAGAAAAGTATTGGCTGAAATGGCTTTGTGACAAGCCGTACAGGATATTATTCTGTGACGGAAATCATGAGAATTATGACATGATAAACAGTTATCCCGTTGAAACGCTTTTCGGCGGAAAAGTCCATAAAATAACTGATAATATATATCATCTCATTCGTGGGGAAATGTTTGAGATAGACGGCAAAAAAATATTTGTCATGGGCGGAGCAAGGTCACATGATATAAGTGACGGTATATTGGATCCTTCTGATGAGGATTTCAAGATGAAGGAAAAAGCCCTTATAAGAAGAAAAAAGGAATATTACCGTGTCAAAGGCGTTTCATGGTGGGAGGAGGAAATGCCAAGCGATGAAGAATTTTCTCATGCCCTTGAAACTTTCCGAAAAAATAATTATTCGTGTGACTATATAATAACACATGATTGTCCGTCTTCTGTCCAAAAAATTCTCATAGACAACTATATTGAAGAAAAGAAAAAAGCTCAGTATTCATGTGACAGGCTCAATGAATTTTTACAGGGGATTTCCGAAAAGTGCGAGTTTAAAAAATGGTATTTCGGACATTATCACCTTGATGCAGACATCTCAGAAAAATACAGGCTCTTGTCTGAGGATATATTTGAAATTGGTGATTAAAAAATTTTTGAAAAAATTATATAAAAAAGCATTGGAAATATGATATTATTGTCCTTGCAAGTGGTCCGGTAGTTCAGCTGGTTAGAACGCTAGCCTGTCACGCTAGAGGTCGACGGTTCGATCCCGTTCCGGATCGCCATACTGAACTCTCTCTTGCGGGAGAGTTCAAATTTTTGCTGATATAGCTCAGTCGGCAGAGCGCGTCCTTGGTAAGGACGAGGTCGTCAGTTCAAGTCTGATTATCAGCTCCAAGAAAATACAGTAAACAAGCGGTTTTCGAGAATTTCGGAGACCGCTGTTTTTTATGAGAGTGGAGTGATTTTTAGTCAAGGTATATAATCAATTAAAATTTCTTTCCACATTCATAGCACGGAAATATCTTTGTCTTCGTGATACTTTTGTGACAAAGATCCTTCGCTTTCGCTCAGGATGACATAATTTTATTTTTCTTTTGGAGAAACTTGATTTCCGTGCATTCATAGAATTTTTTATTGACAAATCTATATATAGTATGTATAATAAAATCAAGCACTAAATCTTGTTCTTTACCTTTCCCATTGGGAATTGATACACTATAAGGAGCCATGCAATGCCGAGTATCTTCATAGCTTTACCTTTCCCATCGGGAATAAAAAAATAAACTCCAAAACGATTGATGTTTTGGAGTTGTTTTTATTGCAAAAAAAGAAAACCCGAACTGTTTTTTAAAAAAAGCAGTTTGGGTTTTTGTAATTATTAATGGTTAATTATTCTTTTGTATCAGCAATAACTTTCTGTGCAACCATTGCAGGTGCTTCTTCATAGCGTACAAATTCAAAGCTGAAATAACCTCTGCCCTGAGTTGCCTGACGTACAAATGTTGAGAAGTCGCTCATCTCTGCCTGCGGAACTTCGGCTTCAATAGTCTGCATACGGTCTTCAGAGGGGTTCATTCCGAGTACACGTCCACGGCGTTTTGTAACCTCACCCATGATATCACCCATGTTTGCATCGGGTACAGTGGCTTTGAGCAATCCTACAGGTTCAAGCAGTACAGGATTTGCTTTCGGCATACCGTCTTTGTATGCAAGTGAAGCAGCTGTTTTGAATGACATTTCGGAGGAATCGACAGGGTGATATGAACCGTCATAGAGAGTTGCTTTAAGTCCTACTACGGGGAAGCCTGCAAGAGGTCCCTTTGAAATACTGTCACGGAGTCCCTTTTCAACTGCAGGGAAGAAGCCTTTCGGAACTGCACCGCCGACAACTCTTTCCTCGAATATCATATCATCACTTTCACATGGTGAGAATTCTATCCATACATCACCGAACTGTCCATGACCGCCTGTCTGTTTCTTGTAGCGTCCCTGTACTTTAACAGTCTTTCTGATAGTTTCACGGTATGCTACCTTCGGCTTTGACAATACAACGTCAACACCGTATTTTGATTTGAGCTTGGAAACGACTACATCAAGGTGCTGTTCGCCCATTCCGCTGACGAGCATCTGATGAGTTTCATTGTTTGTTTCAAATTTGATAGTGGGATCTTCCTCGCAGAGTTTAGCTATGCCCAATGCAACCTTTTCTTCATCACCTTTAGTTTTAGGAGCGATAGCCATTGTGAGTGAAGGAGCAGGGTATTCTATACCATCAAGAACGACCTTTCTTGCAGGAGCAGAAAGAGTATCGCCTGTATTTGTTGCAGAGAGTTTTGCAACTGCACCGATGTCACCGGCACCTATATAAGGAGCATCTTCCAGCTTCTTTCCTCTGATAGTCATAACTTTTGCTATTCTTTCAGTATTGCCTGTTCTCATATTTACAAGCGGGGTATCAGCGGATACCTTACCTGAAATTACCTTGAAGTATGACAGTTTACCGACAAACGGGTCGGCTATTGTCTTGAATACGATAGCAGCAGGCATAGCATCATCTTTTACATTGAGTTCAACAGGATTGCCTTCGGTATCAACTGCAAGCTCGCCTGATTTTTCCTCAGCACTTGGAGCAAGCCATATAAGACCGTTCAAAAGCTGTTCAACACCGTATGTCAAAAGAGCGTCACCGCAGAATACGGGGCTTATTGTACCGTTCTTTACACCGTGGCTGATACCTACAATTATTTCTTCGGGAGTGAATTCCTCGCCCGAGAAATACTTTTCAAACATTTCATCGCTTGTTTCAGCAACAGCTTCATTTATAGCTGTTCTGAGACCTTCAAGACGATCACCCATATCAGGAAGCGGAACGACAGTTGCTTTGCCGTTTATATATTTATAAGCCTTGTATTCAAGAAGATTTACATAGCAGTCAGCCTGACCGTCAACTATATACGGAACGACAACAGGGCATACAGAAGGACCGAAAGAAGCCTTGAGACTCTCGAATACACGGTAGAATCTTGCACTTTCATCACAGAGACCGTTTACGAAGAACACTTTTGTAAGACCTCTTTTGTCAGCAGCTTTGACAGCCTTTTCCGTACCGACACTTACACCGCCTTTGCCTGAAACTGTGATGAGCATTGTATCGGCAGCTCTTGCAGCTTCACAAAGACCGCCTTCAAAGTCAAAAAGTCCGGGAGCATCCAGAAGATTTATTTTTTTGTTTTTCCATTCAAGCGGAGCTACACAAGCCTGTACAGAGGTTTTTCTCTTTATTTCTTCAGGATCAAAGTCGCATACAGTGTTGCCTTCGCTGACCTTACCGAGTCTTTCGGAACCGCCGCACAAATAAAGCATAGCTTCTGCAAGAGATGTCTTACCCGAGCCGCTGTGTCCGGCGAGGGCGATATTAATAATATTTTTTGCGTTATACTGTTTCAAAAGTTTTGCCTCCTTGTAATTAGAATACAATATTTTTAATCAACTGAAATTAATTATATCTTAAATGCACAGAAATTACAAGTACCAAATATAGAATATTTATAAAAAAATACCGATAATTTTTTCGGACATATAAATATGATTGTTTTTTTAGTTTGATTTATGGTATAATCTTATAAAAAAGGAGTGCGTCAAATGGCAAAACTGATGTTTGGATTCAATAAGGATGAATTGGAAAAAGCAGGATTAACTGAGAATGATATTCTGTCAATGGTAAGGGACTATGCAGGGAAAAATAATATTTCCGAAAAAGAAAACGTTGTTTTTGAAAGCGATTCAAGTGAAAAACTTATGGAAATCGGCATATCTGTTATGAGCCGAAAATATTCGTATTTGCAGTGCATTGAAAGTCTTGTTCTTGATAACGGCAATGAAAAGAAAGATTTGAAAGACGAACATATGAAATGGCTCAAAGACGGCAAACTTGCTCAGATACACTTATCACTTGAACAGGCTATGAAAGTTAAAGAACACAAAATACCGTTCAAAATAAAATTCGGTTACAGTAATACAGTGATATTGTTTATTCAGAAAAAATTTTTTTATGAAATTCAGGATATTATTTTCGGGTGATAATTATTTTTGGTATTTACAAAAAAATTTTTTATGATATAATTATATAATATAGTTCATAATTATATGTAAATGTTACACAATTTTTTATTTGGAGATGATAAACTTGCAGAACGAAGATTTGAAAATTATTCAGAAATTAAGCAATTTATGTGTGCAGAACGGAACTATTGACAAGGAACTTTATGTAAAACATGATGTTAAACGAGGATTGCGTGACATCAACGGAAAAGGAGTTCGTGCAGGTTTGACGGAAATTTCCGAAATATGCTCGAACAAAATTGTTGATGGTAAGACTGTTCCCTGTGACGGTAAGCTGTATTACAGAGGAATAGACGTTGAAGACATTGTAAAGGGATTTATACATGATGACAGATTCGGCTTTGAAGAAGTCGTATATCTTCTTTTATTTGGCAATCTTCCCAATGCTCAGCAGCTTAAAGAAATAAACGAACTTCTTGCAAAATATCGTCATTTGCCGCATTATTTCACCCGTGACGTTATCCTTAAAGCACCGAGCAATGATATGATGAATGCTCTTGCAAGGAGTGTTCTTACACTCTATTCATACGACTCAAATCCTGATGACACATCCTTGCCGAATGTTTTGAGACAGTGCTTACAGCTTATTGCTCAATTCCCTGTAATTTCTGTATACGGCTATCAGGCTTTCAATCACTACAAACGAAACAAAAGTCTTATAATACATTCACCGCAGCCTGAACTTTCCACAGCCGAAAATATATTATATATGCTCCGTGCAGATTCAAAATATACCAAACTTGAAGCAAAATTACTTGATATGTCGCTTGTTCTCCACGCTGAACACGGCGGCGGAAACAATTCAAGTTTCACAACTCACGTTGTCACATCATCGGGTACAGACACATATTCTGCAATAGCAGCAGCTTTGGGCTCTCTCAAAGGTCCAAAGCATGGAGGTGCAAATATCAAAGTTGTAAAGATGTTCGAGGACATGAAGAAGAATATTTCCGATTATACAGATGAAGACGAGGTACGTTCATATCTTATAAAGCTCCTTCACGGTGAGGCATTCGACAATGCAGGACTTATATACGGCATGGGTCATGCAGTATATTCAATATCCGATCCGAGAGCAAGAGTATTCAAAGGCTTCGTAAAAAAACTTTCAGAGGAAAAGGGCAGAATGGATGAATTCGGATTATATTCAATGGTTGAAAGACTTGCCCCCGAGGTTATCGCAAAGGAAAGACGCATATACAAGGGTGTCAGTGCTAATGTCGATTTTTACAGCGGATTTGTATACAGTATGCTTGACTTGCCCCAGAAGCTGTTTACGCCCCTGTTTGCAATAGCAAGAATTGCAGGCTGGTCTGCTCACAGAATTGAAGAACTTGTAAATCAAAATAAAATAATCCGTCCCGCATATATAAACGTACATGACCGTACTCCTTATATTGACATAGACAAAAGATGAATTTTTACCACGCTGATTTGAATGTCATTAACTTAAATATACTGTCATTCTGAGGAGCGAAAGCGACGAAGAATCTTTTGAAGATTCTTCACTTCGTTCGGAATGACATATTTAAGTTTATGACATTATATTTTCAGCGTGGATTTTTTTTATTGATTTTTCAGTGAAATAATGCTTGTCAGTGCAAAGGCTGTTATGAATAATAATATGCAGAAAATCAGTTCAATGCCCGAAGGTATGCCGGGGAATATATCATAGACTGATGCCATGACAAAGCCTGTTATTGCCATGAATGTCTGTGACGGAAATTTATTCATGGCTTTTTCGAGTATTTTGGTGCATAAAAGCACCCCTGTGAAAACTCCAATTCCAAGTATTGATATATATATCAAATTCATATCCGATACAGCACTCAAAACTGTTTCATACATTCCGAGAATCAATAATATATGTGAGGTGCTTATACCGGGAAGTATAAGGGCTACCGCTATTATTATTCCGCACATGAAAAGCATTATATATCCTCCTGCACTGTCAGGAATAACGGATAAACCGGATTTGGGCAGAAAATTTATTGCTACTGCGATTATTACTCCCACAAGTACAAAGGATATATTATAAATATTAGACATCTTTATATCAGCTTTTTTTATCATCACAGGAATACTTCCGAATATTGCCCCGATAAAAAAATACATCATCGGAAAATTATATTGCTCTGTAAGAAATAAAACAGCCTTTGAGAATAGTAATATCCCGATAATTCCACCGACTGCAACTTGAACAAGAAAAGATATATTTTTTTTGAAATCATTTAAAATATCGCTGACAGCTTTTATAAGCCTGTCGTAAATGCCTATTATAATTGCAGTAGTTCCTCCGCTTACTCCGGGGATAAGCATTGATGAACCTATTATCATTCCGGATAATAGGTTTTTTATAATATTCTTCATAAATTCCTCCGAGGATAGATTGTTTATTAATTGTATGAAGAAATATAAATAATTTATTCTTGAAAAAAGGGATAATTTGTGAATAATATATATATAGACAAAATCCTGTAAATATGCTATGATAATAAATTGATAAAAAGGATTTGCGGAAAGGTGTCGTTGAGAGTTGGACAGTGTACTTGTTGTATCTTCCGATAAAAAAAGCACTGAATACTTATATGACCTGCTCAGAGATGAACAGCTCAGTATAATTGAAAGTGCCGAAAATACCTCTTTTATTCACAGGGAATATGACCTTGTGATAATCGACATTCCTTTTGAAAATGAATCCGGAATTAAAACGGCTGTTGATATATCTGAAAGCACGGGTGCAGATGTAATAATAGTTGTTCCGAAGGAATCTGAAAAAGAGCTTGAAAGCAAGTCCGAAAAATACGGTATTTTTGTCATTGCTAAACCTATTGACGAAAATATACTGAAAAAATCACTTCACTTTTTGAGGGCGATGCGTCAGAAACTTGGGGGAGTTCAAAAGGAAAATGTCAAACTCAAAAAACAAATTGATAATATCCGTCTGATAAACCGTGCAAAGTATATTCTTATGGAATATCTTTCCATGACGGAACCGCAGGCTCACAGGTATCTTGAAAAACAGGCAATGGATCTCCGCATCACAAAAGCGGAAGTCGCCAAACGTCTTTTGAGTACCTATGAAAACTGACAGGAAAGTTTATATACATTGACTTTCTCGTTAAAAACTTGAATTATGGATTAATAATTGATTATTAATTCTTAATTATTAATTAAAAGGAAAGGATTGGTCTAAAATTATGGAGAAAAAAGCCTATCTTATTTTGGAAAACGGGGATATTTATGAGGGCTTTGCATTCGGTGCACAGGAGGAGATCGTCGGAGAGCTTGTTTTTACAACGGGCATGGGCGGTTATCTTGAAACTCTGACAGACCCCAGCTTTTACGGACAGCTCGTATGCCAGACATTCCCGCTTTTGGGTGATTATGGCGTTATACCGTCCGATTTTGAAAGCAAAAAGCCGTTTCTTAAGGCGTATATCGTCAGAGAATGGTGTGACAAGCCATCCAATTTCCGCAGTGAGGGTATTATCGACACCTATCTTAAAGAAAATAATATACCGGGTATATGCGGTATAGATACACGCTGTCTTACAAAGACTGTCAGAGAATACGGTGTAATGAATGCCAAGCTGACATACACAAAACCTGAAAAATCAGATGCAGAGGCTCTCAAGGGCTTTAAAATAACAGGTGCTGTAAAGGCTGTTATGACTGATAAAACAGAAGTCTTTGAAGCTGAAAATGCTAAATATAATGTAGTTATGATGGATTTCGGTGCAAAGTATAACATTCGCAGGGAGCTTGTAAAGCGTGGCTGTAATGTTACAGTAGTACCCGGAGATACATCGGCAGAAGCTATAAAAGCTATGAATCCCGATGGACTTATGCTTTCCAATGGACCGGGCGATCCTCAGGATAATCCCGAAATTATAGAACAGCTTAGAATTTTGAGCAAAGAAAAAATACCTACCTTTGGTATATGTCTCGGACATCAGCTTTTTGCGGCTGCTCAGGGTATCAAAACAAGAAAACTCAAATACGGTCACAGAGGCGAAAATCAGCCTGCTGTCGATACAAAAACAGGTCGTGTCTACATCACAAGCCAGAATCACGGCTATGAGGTTCTTATGGATTCATTCCCGGAAAATGCCTATGCGAGCTTCGTAAATGCAAATGACGGTACCTGTGAGGGTATTACATACACTGATATGCCTGCATTTACCGTGCAGTTCCACCCCGAAGCCTGCGGAGGTCCGCTTGATACCAATTTCCTTTTTGACAAATTTATAGAGATGATGGAGGATAACAAAAATGCCTAAGGATAAAAGTATAAAAAGAGTTCTCGTTATCGGTTCAGGTCCTATCGTTATCGGACAGGCTGCCGAATTTGACTATGCAGGTACTCAGGCCTGCCGTGCATTGAAAGAGGAAGGTCTTGAAGTTATCCTCGTAAACTCCAACCCTGCTACAATTATGACTGATAAGGCAATGGCTGATGAAGTTTACATTGAACCTCTTACTCTCAAAACTGTAAAGAGAATTATCGAAAAAGAAAAGCCTGATGCAGTTCTTTCAACTCTTGGCGGACAGACAGGTCTTACACTCTCCATGCAGCTTGCTAAAGAGGGATTTCTTAAAAAGCATAATGTAAAGCTCCTCGGTGCAAAGCCCGATACTATTGACAAAGCCGAAGACAGACAGATGTTCAAGGATACAATGGAAGCTATCGGTCAGCCGGTTATCCCGTCAACAGTTGTAAATGACGTTGAATCAGCAGTTGAGTTTACAAATAAAATAGGCTATCCTGTAATTATCCGTCCTGCATTTACTCTCGGCGGTACAGGCGGCGGTATCGTAAACAATGAAGACGAACTCCGTGAGATAACATCTAACGGTCTTGCACTTTCTCCGATAACCCAGGTACTCGTTGAAAAGTGTATTTCAGGCTGGAAGGAAATCGAATTTGAAGTTGTCCGTGACAGCAAGGGCAATGCCATTACAGTATGTTCAATGGAAAACGTAGACCCTGTTGGCGTTCATACAGGTGACAGTATCGTTGTTGCACCTGCTATCACTCTTTCGGATAAAGAATATCAGATGCTGCGTTCTGCGGCTCTCGATATAGTTCAGGCTCTCGGTGTAGAGGGCGGCTGTAACTGTCAGTTTGCACTTGAACCCGAAAGCTTTGAATATGCAGTTATCGAGGTAAATCCCCGTGTATCACGTTCATCAGCACTTGCTTCAAAGGCAACAGGTTATCCTATTGCAAAGGTTGCCGCTAAAGTTGCTATCGGATATACCCTTGATGAAATAAAAAATGCCGTTACAGGTACGACTTACGCCTGCTTTGAGCCGACTGTTGACTACGTTGTAGTAAAATTCCCGAAATGGCCTTTCGATAAATTCGTTTACGCAAAGAGAACTCTCGGTACTCAGATGAAGGCAACAGGCGAAGTAATGTCCATTGCACCGTCATTTGAACAGGCTATGATGAAAGCCGTAAGAGGTGCGGAGATTCGCCATAATACTTTGTCATCACCGAAGTTTGAAGCAATGAGCGACAAGGAAATACATGAAAAACTTTATGTATGTGATGATGAAAGAATATTCTGTGTATATGAGGCACTCAAGAGAGGCATTTCCGTTGACGAGATACACAATATCACAATGATAGATGAATGGTTCTTATATAAGTTTGAGAATCTTGCAAACTGCGAAAAGGAGCTTGCAAACTCAAAGCTTACAGAGGAACTTTACATAAAAGCCAAGCATTACGGCTTCCTTGACAAGACTATCGAGGAACTTACAGGCTGTAAGGTAGAAAACCCACTTGTTCCCGTATATAAAATGGTTGATACCTGTGCGGCTGAATTCAAGGCTGAAACACCTTATTTCTATTCTACATATGATACAGACAATGAGGCTGAGGCATTTATCAAAGAGCAGAACTCAGACCGCAAGACTATTATCGTATTCGGTTCAGGTCCTATCAGAATCGGTCAGGGTATTGAATTTGACTATGCTTCCGTTCACTGTGTATGGGCTTTGAAAAAAGCAGGCTATGATGTTGTTATCGTAAACAACAACCCCGAAACAGTTTCAACTGACTTCGATACAGCCGACAGACTTTATTTTGAACCGCTTACCAATGAAGATGTTATGGGCATTATTGCAACTGAAAAGCCCTATGGTGTAGTTGTTGCATTCGGCGGTCAGACAGCTATCAAGCTGACAAAATTCCTCAATGAACAGGGTGTTAACATTCTCGGAACATCCGCTGACAGCATTGATATGGCTGAGGACAGAGAGCGTTTTGATGAACTTCTTGAGCTTCATCATGTAAAGCGTCCTGAAGGCTTCACTGTAATGACAACTGCTGAAGCTCTTGAAGTAGCCGAAAGAATAGGCTATCCTGTACTTCTCCGCCCGTCTTATGTGCTTGGCGGTCAGAATATGATAATCGCCTTCAATGAAGCTGACGTAAAGGAATACATGGCTATTATCCTTGCACAGAATACAATAGAAAATCCGATACTTATAGATAAATACCTTTCAGGTACGGAACTTGAAATTGACGCTATCTGTGACGGTGAGGAAATACTCATTCCGGGTATCATGCAGCACGTTGAAAGAGCAGGTATCCATTCGGGTGACTCTATCGCTGTATATCCTGCATGGAATATCAGTGATGAGATGACTCAGAATATCGTTGAAACTTCTAAAAATCTCGCTGTTTCACTCAAAACTCAGGGACTTGTAAATATCCAGTATCTTATCTATGAAGGCAAACTCTATGTTATCGAGGTAAATCCACGTTCTTCAAGAACTATCCCGTATATAAGCAAGGTCACAGGCGTACCTATGGTCGATTTGGCAACAAGAGCAATGCTTGGTGAAAAATTAGTTGACATGGGCTATGGTACAGGCTTGTACAAGCGTTCACCTTATGTTGCTGTAAAAGTACCTGTATTCTCCTTTGAAAAGCTCATCAATGTTGATAACCAACTTGGTCCTGAAATGAAATCAACAGGTGAAGTTTTGGGTATCGCAAATACACTCGAAGAAGCTCTCTATAAAGGACTTATTGCAGCAGGCTACAAGATGACAAAACAGGGCGGTGTGTTCATCACCGTAAGAAATCCCGATAAAGGTGAAATAGGTGACGTTGCAAAGAAATATGATGAACTCGGTTTCACTCTCTATGCAACAAAGGGTACTGCACAGACTCTCAGAAATTACGGTCTTGATGTAATCGAAGTAGACAAGATACACGAGAACAGCAAGGAAAATACTCTTACACTTATCGAAAGCGGAAAAATAAACTATGTTATCTCTACTTCTTCAAAGGGTAGAATTCCTACACGTGACAGCGTTAAGATAAGAAGAAAGACCGTTGAAAGAAATATTCCGTGTCTCACTTCAATAGATACTGCTAATGCTCTGGCTGATTCATTAAAGAGTAAATATTCCGAGTACAGCACTGAGCTTGTAAATATCAATGACATGAGAACAGAAAAAATGAAGCTGAAATTTACAAAAATGCAGGGTTGCGGAAATGACTATATATATTTCAACTGCTTTGACCAGAAGATAAACAATCCTGAAGGATTGAGTGTAAGATTCGCTGACAGACGTTACGGCATAGGCGGTGACGGTGTAATTCTTATATGCCCGTCTGATGTAGCTGATGCTAAAATGAAGATGTATAACCTTGACGGCAGTGAAGGCAAGATGTGCGGAAACGGTATACGCTGTGTCGGAAAATATCTCTTTGACCACAACATGGTTCAGGGCGATACTATCAAAATAGAAACTCTGAGCGGTATAAAAACTCTCAAAGCATTCAGACATGACGGCAATGTAGATGTTCTCCGTGTTGACATGGGTAAGGCCGTACTCAGAGCATCTGAAATTCCTGTTGCAATAAACAAGCCTAAAGTAATAAATGAACCTGTTACAATAGGCGGCGTTGAATATAATATAACCTGTGTATCAATGGGCAACCCTCACAGTGTTGTATTCTGCAACAATGTACAGAAGATAGACCTCGAAAAAATAGGACCTCTCTTTGAAAACAGCGAACTTTTCCCTGAGAGAGTGAATGCCGAATTTGTAAAAGTAATTGATGACCATACCATTGAGATGCGTGTATGGGAGCGTGGAAGCGGTGAAACATGGGCTTGTGGTACAGGTGCGTGTGCAGTTGCAGTTGCAGCCGTTGAAAACGGTCTCTGCAAGAAGAATGAGCCTATCACTGTGAAACTCAAGGGCGGTAATCTTATCATAGAATATACCGATGAAACAGTATATCTTACAGGCTATGCAGAAACAGTATTTGAGGGAGAAATCGAGTTATGACAAGAAAGTATATTTTCGTGACAGGCGGTGTGGTATCGGGACTTGGCAAAGGCATTACGGCTGCCTCTCTCGGAAGACTTTTGAAGGCAAGAGGCTTGAAGGTAGCTGCACAGAAGCTTGATCCGTATATAAATGTCGATCCAGGTACAATGAGTCCGTTCCAGCACGGTGAAGTCTATGTAACTGAAGACGGTGCTGAAACAGACCTCGACCTCGGTCACTATGAAAGATTTATTGATGAAGACCTGAACAGATATTCAAATCTGACAACAGGCAGAGTTTATTCCAATGTCATAGAAAAGGAACGCAAGGGCGAATATCTCGGTGAAACTATACAGGTTATTCCTCATATCACAAACGAGATAAAGGACTTTATATATTCTCTCGGCAATGCCTCAAAAGCTGATGTTGTTATCACGGAGATAGGCGGAACTGTCGGTGATATTGAAAGCCAGCCTTTCCTTGAAGCTATCAGACAGGTATCCGTTGAAGTTGGAAAGGAAAACAGCCTTTTCGTTCATGTATGTCTTGTACCGTATATCAAGGGCAGTGAGGAGCATAAGTCCAAGCCTGCCCAGCATTCGGCAAAGGAACTCCGTTCACTCGGCATAAATCCCGATATAATGGTACTCCGCTGTGATGAACCACTTGAGGAAAGCATTTTCAAGAAAATAGCGATGTTCTGCAACGTCAAGCCCGACTGTGTTATCGAAAACATGACTATCCCTGTATTGTATCAGGCACCTCTGATGCTTGACAAAGCAAATTTTAGTGATATAGTATGCCGTGAACTCAAAATAGATGCCCCGAAACCCGATATGAGCGAATGGCAGGAAATGCTTGACAGGATAAATTCCCGTGACAAGCACGTTAAAATAGCTCTTTGCGGAAAATATGTACAGCTCCATGATGCATATCTTTCAGTTGCTGAGGCTCTCCACCATGCAGGATATGAAAATAGTGCATTTGTCGAGATAGAATGGGTAGATACCGAGCTTATAACGGAATATACCGTTGATGAGCTTCTCGGAGATGCAGACGGTATACTTGTTCCGGGAGGCTTCGGAAACAGAGGTATCGAAGGAAAAATAATGGCTGCAAAATATGCAAGGGAACATGATATCCCGTATCTTGGAATATGTCTTGGTATGCAGACAGCCGTTATCGAATATGCAAGAAATGTTCTTGGCTTCAAAGATGCAAATTCAGGTGAGTTTGATGAACAGAGCCAGCATAAAGTAATAGACCTTATGCCAGACCAGAAAGGTGTTGTGGACAAGGGCGGTACAATGCGTTTAGGTGCATATCCCTGCAAAATACGCAAGGATTCAATTATGAGCAGAGCCTACGGTGTAGCCGAGATAAAGGAACGTCACCGTCACCGTTATGAATTTAATAATGAATTTCGCAGTCAGTTCGAGGAAAACGGTATGGCTATTACAGGTACTTCACCAAACGGTCTCCTTGTTGAAGCAGTGGAGATTCCTGCAAATAAGTTCTATATAGGCGTACAGTATCACCCCGAATTCAAGAGCCGTCCCAACCATGCACATCCGATATTCCGTGAATTTATCAAAGCAAGCCTTGAAAACAAAGCATAAAAAGGGGCTGAAATACGGTTATGATGTGTAAAAGCCTTCCGGATATATCATGGTTTGAGAATGACAATCCGTATACGGAATGTAACTATCTGTTTCATTACATAATAATACCAAATGTAAAAGAGGAAACTATGACTGTTAAAATATGGCACGGTGAATTCTGCTATGAAAAAAGTATTGACCAGATTGTTGATGAAAGAACCTTTCAGATGACGAAAAGCGGTCGTGATGAAATGATAGACTATATACGCAAATCAGATTATTCATACAAACAATAATAAAAAACACTCACTGTTTTTTGATGGCAGTGAGTGTTTTTTATAGTAAACGTCATTGAAAGATTACTTTTGTCATTCTGAGGAACGAAGTGACGAAGAATCTTTTTAACGTGAGTTCGATGAAAACGGAAAGTTATTATACTGTCATTCTGAGGAGCGATAGCGACGAAGAATCTTACCAAGATTCCTCACTTCGTTCGGAATGACATACTTGATTTCATCATTGTTAGAATATTTTTAATTTACATCGAACTCACGTTTTTTAAGATTCCTCGCTACGCTCGGAATGACAAGTTGTTTGTGTATTTTTCAGATTTGCTCATTTATAGTTTGAACATCACTTTTTGTTGTATTTGGAAGATTTTGTTGTATTTTTTGCACAAAAAAATAACAGTTTTATTGTGCATATTCTCGGAGGCTTACGAAAAATTAAAAATATGTTGAAATTATTACAAGTTTGTTATATAATATAACTGTTCCGGAAAAAAGAAAGGAAAGATTTTTATTATGAACAGCAAACTTAACAACATATTAGCCTGTGTCATATCTGCGGCAATTGTTACAGGTGTTTCATATACACCCATAATCACCGCAACTGCATATGCACCTGATACGTCAACTGTCTTTACCGCAGTCGAAAATGTATCCCTCAACAGAGATACAATTACTCTCGGAAAAGGCGACAACTATAATCTCAGGGCTAAAATCACTCCCTCTGATTCGTCAAGCAAATCTTTGATGTGGATGTCAAGCAATTCAAAGGTAGCTTATGTTGACGGCAACGGAAAAGTTATTGCCAAAGGTGTCGGTACAGCAACTATATCTGCCATTGCACATAACGGTAAAAAATCCCTTTGTTATGTGAAAGTTCAGGAAGCTCCCACAAATATCACTATTAATTATCATAATATCGAGTTGGGTGTCGGTGAAAGCTGTAAATTCAATTCATACATTCCTGCAAATACCATTTCTACAAGAGTATATACGTCAAGCGACAATAAAATTGCTTCTTTCGTTTCAGGCTCAACCTTGATTGCCAAAAAGGAAGGTACCATAACTGTCACAGTAAAGACCTTCAACGGAAAAACAGATACCTGTAAGGTCACAGTAAAAAAAGCTCCATCAGGTATATTCCTTAATAAAAATTCAATAATACTGCCTGTCGGCGATAAATCACAGTTGGATACATCCCTCCCCAACGGAACAGCTTCTTTCTCCAAAGTTTATTCATCAAGTGATGAAAGTATTGTTTCATGCAGTGAAAACGGAAGCATTGAAGCTAAAGCAGCAGGTACTGCATATATAACCGTAACAACTTTCAACGGTGTGACAGATAAATGCAAGGTAACTGTCAAGAGAGCTCCCGAATCCATATCTGTCAGAAAAAATTATGCAGAGCTGTATCCCGGTGACACATTCAAGATATATTACAGTATACCGAGCAATACATATACAAAGAGTATCACATATTCAAGCAGTGATACATCCGTTGCAACTGTTGACAAAAGCGGTCTTGTTACAGCCAAAAATTCGGGCAGTGCAAGAATAACCGTAAAAACATCAAACAACAAAACAGCTTTCGTTGACATAGATGTAATAAAACTCCCCGAAATAAACGAATGGAGTTCAGATGCCGATATACTCAATTCTGTCAGGGTAAGTCCCTCAAAGACAAATTCAAAACTCCTTGATGACAAGATAGACAGTATTTTCGGAAGTATCATAAATTCAAAAATGAGCAATGCTCAGAAGGTTCAGGCTTGCTTTGACTGGCTCGCAACAAATATAAGCTATGCTTATATCTCCTATGACTATTCTCCCGTTTACGGAGTTAATTATACCAACGGAAATGACAGAGATATAGTGGTATCTGCTTATTCAACTCTTGTCAAAAGGCTTGGAAACTGCTATGATTATGCTTGTACACTTGCGGCAGTAATGCAGAGACTTGGCTATGATGCCCATGTAGTACACGGACTTGTTGGAATGAGTGCAGGCGGCTACGGCAATCACTATTGGGTAGACACCAACATCAACGGCAGACACTATATATTCGATGCACAGGTAGAAAACAATAATCTCGGATGGGGCGGCACTGTCAATCACTACTTCTACTGTCTCAGACCTGAAACTACCTCTATGTACATCTATCAGGAAACATGGAGTACTGACAATTTCAAAACATATTAATCCTTTTATGTCATCCTGAGCGTAAGCGAAGGATCTTGAAGATTCCTCACTTCGTTCGGAATGACAAAGCCATAAAGGTTTTAGCTTTAACCTAAATGGGCAAGAAGTCCCCCGCCTCTAAAGGCGGGGGGATGAATTGCCCGTCAGCCGCAAGGCTGACTTATTATTTCTTGACATAAAAAAT
>CADCDE010000020.1:0-29297 GCA_902800065.1 uncultured Ruminococcus sp. | reverse complement strand
TCATAACCGTGGGACACACGGGGATAGCTCGTTGATACTGTACAGGTTGCTGTACTTGAGCGAGAAGCCCCCACCTCTATAGGTGGGGGAGTATGTCACCAAGGTATTAATCTAAAAATTACAGACGGAACAGTCTATTTTCAGGCTGTTCGGTCTTTTTTTGTACCAAAAATAAATTTCTCAAAAAAATTTCGGAAGCATATTGACATTCATAGATATATAGTATATAATGTGCATAATGTATATATACAATTTTAGGAGAATAAAAAATGGATATTATCATAAGCAATTCTTCGGGAAAGCCTATCTATGAACAGATAACTTCTCAGATAAAGGAAATGATTATGAACGGCTCTCTCAAGGCAGGGGACGCTCTGCCGTCAATGAGAACTCTCGCTCAGAATCTGAGAATAAGTATTATCACTACAAAAAGGGCTTACGAGGAACTTGAAAAAGACGGTTTTATTGAGTCTTTCACCGGAAAGGGAAGTTTTGTAAAGGCTCAGAATCAGGAATTAGTGCGTGAAGAAGGTCTGCGTCAGATAGAAGAATATTTCAGGCTTGCGTGTGACAAGTCTAAAATGTTCAATGTAGATATTGATGAACTGACCGAACTGCTTAAAATGATTTATGAAGGAGAATGAATATGTCTGAATATGAAAATGCAATCGAAATAAAAGAGCTTACCAAAAAATATGACGGCTTTACACTCGATAATATCAGCTTTAATGTGCCAAAGGGCAGTATCATGGGCTTTATCGGTCAGAACGGGGCAGGAAAAACTACTACAATTAAACTCCTCCTCAATCTCATAAAAAAAGACAGTGGCAATATAAATATGCTCGGTCTTGACCTTGATAAAAACGAGTATCAAATAAAATCCCAAATTTCAGCCGTATTTGATGAAATACCATTTCACGAGGTCCTCAATGCAAATCAGATTTCCGTGATACTCTCAGATGTATTTGAACAATGGGACAAGCAAACTTATTTTAATTACCTTGACAGATTCGCCCTCCCACGCAAAAAAAATATCGGTTCATTTTCAAAGGGTATGAAAATGAAGCTGCAAATTGCCGCAGCACTCTCACACAATGCAAGATTACTTATCATGGACGAGGCTACAACAGGTTTGGACCCTGTTGTCAGAAATGAAATTCTCGATATATTCATGGAATACTTACAGGACGAAAATAACAGTATTTTACTTTCATCTCATATAACAAGTGATTTGGAAAAAATTGCCGATATGGTCACTTTCATTGACAAAGGAAAGATACTCCTCACAGGCGGTAAAGATGAAACTGTCGAAAATCACGCTGTTATCAAGTGCAAAAAAGATGATTACAAAAACATTGAAAGTGCTGATATAGTCAGTGCAAGACTGACAAATTTCGGTGCGGAAGTTATGATACACGACAGGAAAAAGTGTGAGAAAAAATATTCGGGCTTGACTATCGACAATACTACTCTTGAAGAAATAATGCTTTATTATGTAAGGCGTGAGAAAAAGGAGTGGAAATAAAATGAAAGGCTTGATATACAAAAATTACCTTGTCACAAGAAAATATTATTTTATGGCATTTGTGTTTTTCTTTATCACGGCTTTATTTATGATACTGATAAGATTAAGCATGATATGCGGAAATATCTCACATGATCCCGAAGCTGTCAGCGACCTGACAAGAACTATGTGGGTATTCAGATATATGCCGTGTGCAGTCGTTATATTGGGCTTTGCAGGATATAGTGAAGCATTTTTCGCAGACCTGAATTCAGGTTGGGCAAGATTTTCCCGTACAACCTCTTTAAGTACTCACCAAATAGTCGGTTCATATTTTCTTTCAGAAGGAATCGTTCTTTCATTTGCTTATATAATATGTCTGCTTTATTTAGTGATATTCTATCTTTCATTCGGGGATAAAATTTCACTTCACTATATCACAAATGTAACATCACTTTTCTGTTTCGGTGTCATCATACAGTATTTTAATTTAACACTGGCTATGTTTGCAAAGAAAATACAGACCGTTCAGCTTATCTCAGTATCAATAGCATTAATATTTCAGTGGCTGTTGTGTGCTTATATTTATCCGAGAATGGAAGAACTTGAAAATCCCGATGCTGTACTTCTTGAATGGATGGCACAGCAGTTTGAACCGATAAAAGCTTATATTTTCCCTGTTATGCTTTTGTTTGCAGTAATATTCACTGTCGGGGGATATTTCATATCCGTGAAAGGTCTTGAAAGGAGGACATTCTGATATGTTCGGCTTGATTTATAAAGAACTTCTTGCAAACAAAAAACAGCTTTTGCCGATATTGATTGTAACCGCCTTTTCATCATTTTTTATGATAGTACCGCCCATTGTTTCGGACATGGAAGAATGGGAAGTCAATCTGACATTGAGCTTTTCATCAATTATTATAGCACTTGTCGTTGAGATGTTTCAGCAGGGCATTTTTGAACACGATGAAAGAAAAGTCTGGCAGGCTTTTATCTGTTCAACGTCTGACGGCATTAAAAAACAGATTTCCTCAAAATACATATTCAATCTCTTTATTTCAAGTATGATGTTTTGCTGGTGTACATTTCTGTCTTATATAGCCGCCGCAATATCCGATCATAACGTAGCTATTGCAGGACTTGTTTTACAGCTTATCGTATTTATACAGATATTTTTCAGGGCTTTTGAAACACCGTTTATTATCCGTTTCGGAAGCAAAAAAGGAAATGTCATCAGAATGGTCATTATGGGTACAATCGTATTGATTGTTTTAATTTACGCACTTTTCGGAGACTTGTCGATTTTCGGCTCTATTGAAGATTTAATAAAATGGTTTCAGGACAACTTTACCGAAACTGTGCCTATGATAATAAGACTGACACCTGCTTGTGTATTGTTTCTTTATTGGGTATCGTATAAAATTTCATGCTTGCTTTATCTGAAAGGCGGTGAAAGCTATGACAAATGAGAAAAAATTAATTTTGAAAAGAACTCTGATATATCTTTTATTTGCATTTGTACCGCCTTTTATTGCGGCATTTGTATATGTCGGCTTTTTCGGGTGGACGGTTGACAATCTGTATTATCAGGTATTGACATCATTTTCCATGTTATGTCCTGCAATCGCTAATATCCTAACGAGAATCGTCACAAAAGAGGGCTTTGAAAATTGTCTTTTCAAGCTGAAAATAAAAGGCAATATTCGTTATTTGGTGCTTGCATTTCTTATGCCTGTCGTTTACGGCACTGTTTCGGCATTTACAGTTGCATTGTTCCTTATGCCGTCAGAGGCTTTCGGGGAGATTTTCAAAAACTTTGACTTTTGGGAATTTGTTTCAATGATAATATATGTCCTGGCTTTCAGCAGTTTAGTGAGCCTGTTCGGATTCGGTGAGGAATTTGGCTGGCGTGGCTATCTGACACCGAAACTTGAACAACTCATGCCGTTCCCTGTTGCAATAGTTGTAAGCGGTATAATATGGGGAATGTGGCACGCTCCCATAATTGCGTGCGGACACAATTTCGGCAAGGATTATTTCATGTACCCGTATATGGGATTTATCCTGATGTGCGTATTCTGTATATTTATCGGCTTTTACTTTACAATGCTGACAAAAGCGACTAATTCAACAATTCCTGCAAGTATCGCCCACGTGGTAAATAACAATGCTTTTGCTGTAATTACAGGGGCTTGGCTTTCGGGTACACAGTATTTCAATGAAGATATAATGTCAGGTATCAGTTATCCCATGACATCATTGCTTGCAACATCCGTTACCTGCCTTGTCACGGGAATAATTATGATACTTGTCAGAAAAAAATAAATTGTTTTCTATGTCATTCCTCACTTTGTCATTCCGCACGAAGTGAGGAATTTTTTTGTTCTTGATGAAGTGAGGAATGACAATAAAAAACATTCACTGCTATCAAGTATTAACTGTTCCTTGTCAAGGTGGAAAATTATTTTTCTTTGATATCAATATTTCCGTTGACGGTCTTAAAATAGAAATCACCACTATCTTTAGCACGATTCGGAATATTCACAGTTCCATTCGTACTTTTGCCCATACAGCTTTTATTTGCAGGGACTGTTCCTGTAATACTGCCGTTAACGGTATTCATGTGTATTCTGTCGGAAATAACAACTCCGAATTTTATACTGCCGTTGACGGATTGGGCTTCAAATTGTTTGATAACATTTCCGTCAAGCTCGATATTACCGTTTGTTGTCGTAAAATCCGCCCAATCTGCATTTTTTATATTCTTTGCAGTTATTTTTCCGTTAGTTGTAAGAGCATGTATTTGTCCGTTCAGTTCTCCGTTGAGAGCAATATCTCCGTTGGTCGTTTCGGCAGAAAACGACTGTTTGGCATTGGCATCCATATTTATTTTTCCGTTCACCACGGAAAGATGTGCCCCGTCAAATGTAAAGCCTTTCGGTACATTAATATCTCCGTTAGTAGAATAAGCATACAATCCTTTGTAAGAATTTTTCGGAAGATAAATTTGTATTTTTTCAATTTCCTTGTAGAAAAATCCTATTTTTTCATACCAAGGTCTGTCATCATGGCAGAAAATCATTAATTGTTCGTCATTGTTGACATTGCAATCATGGTAAATTTTATCACTGTCATAGCAGATGATTTTACAGTTTTTGTCATCGGAAAGATATATTTCAATGTCGTCATATATTTCGGTGATATGCACATCAAAAAAGCTGTCTGTAATATCAAAGACTTTCTTTTCAAAAGTCATGTTTGAGAATTTTCTCATGTCAAAGCCTACTCCCAAAAGTGAAATGAATATGATAACAGCACCGCTGATAACAAGTATCAATGATACAAGCAGGCTTATTTTAGTTGACTTCTTCATACTGCACCACCCTTTCTTTTTGCAAGCGAGGATTTTATCTTTTTAAAGCACTTTCCTGTAAGAGAGATACAGCCGAAGGTCACTCTTAATGCTTCTATTAATATAGGTATTGCCAAGCCCAAAAGCACCATGCCGCATCCGAAAAGGAACAATCCCCATAAAATCTGACCGCTCCAAATGCTCATAAAAAGTGCAATAATTGAGGCTATTCCCGACACCGCAAACGTAAATGCAACAACATAAATACACAGTATCAGCACCCATAAAACCAAATACAATGCAAATGCTACTGCGATAAGTGATATTCCTATCGGAAACCATATCGGGAAACCTATCGTCAGCAAAACGATTTCCAATGCACTGAGTTTTCTTTCGGGAGTGACCTTTTTTCTGATAAGTTTTTCGATAGGCGTATCGTTTATTATCTTGTCTGAAATTTCATCGACATTTCCCATAGCTTTTACAGCCTGTTCTTCGGTCAATCCGTCTTCTGTTCTGTCGTCTATCATCTCCGAATAGTATTCAAGAGATTTTTCCCTGTCCTCTTTGGGTATCCCCTGTAATCTATCCGAGAGAGCTTTCAAAAATTCCTGTTTATTCATTGTCATCATTCTCCCTTTAATTTGACAGCCAGTAACTTTGTCCGACAGCGGTACTTCCGTTAGCTGTATCTGTCGCCATGTAATAATTGTCATTGTATTTGAGATAAAGCCTTATACCCATTCCGTTATCAGCCAGCGGAGCAGTTATCAGTTCATAGTAATCAAAGCCGTCATAATTGTAGCTGAAATTTACCTGAGAATCAAATTCATTTTTCTGACTGAGATAAAACAGGGTTGTATAAAAAAGCGTTTCACCCTTGTAATTTTGTGTTACTTCTACTTTTACATCTTTCAGAGCGGTATTTTCGGGTATCTTTATTGTAAAGTCATATTTTCCGTCATTCATTCTGTAACGGTTGGTGCAGTCAATAATTGAATGATTTTCCGTGCATACAGTATCTTCACCGATACCTACTGCAAATTCCAATATTATTTTATCGGCAATTTCATCAATATCACCGATTTCATCTAATGCATCTTCCTCAGTCATTCCATCTTCTATCTTATCTTCTATCATTTCATCATAGTAACTGATATATTCCTTTCTGTTTTCTTCGGGAATATCAGCCAGCATTTCATCAAGTGCTTCCAAAAAATCTTTTTTAATCATCGTTATCATTCTCCCTTGTCACATAATTGTAAATTGCCATAATTTCCTGCCATTCGTCTGAAAAAGCTTTGAGCCTGTCAAGACCGTTTTGTGTAATGTGGTAATATTTGCGGAGTCTGCCGTTGTGTTCCACTGAATTTACCGTGAGCATTTCGGCACTTTCAAGCCTGCGGAGTATCGGATAGAGAGTTGATTCCGAAATTTCTATATATGGCTTTATGTCCTTTATAATTTTATAGCCGTAAGAATCCTCATTTTTGATAGCCGCAAGAACGCATACCTCAAGCAGACCTCTTTTTATTTGTATATCCATAGAATACCTCCTTTTACACAATACTATACTATACATAGTATTATTTGTCAAGAGGTATATGAAAAAAATAATTCTGAAAAAGTGCTTGTAATTTTAGAAAGTATGTGGTATAATATAACGGTGTCATGGAGAGTTGTCCGAGCTGGCCGAAGGAGCACGATTGGAAATCGTGTAAACGGCTACAACCGTTTCGAGGGTTCGAATCCCTCACTCTCCGTTCCAAATAAAACCGCATTGTTACTGTAAAAATCCAGTAGCAATGCGGTTTTTTTATAGTAAACGTCAATTAAAATTTCCATTTGTCATTCTGAGGAACGAAGTGACGAAGAATCTTTCAAAGATTCCTTGCTTTGCGCGGAATGACATAGAGTAATTTATTTTGTCGTTCACTATAGCATAGAAATAATATTGTAAGTTAATATAATGCCTTCATTTTTTCGATTTCTTCCTTCATATCGTCTATAAGTGTCTGAGGTGAAAGAACTCTTATCCATGAACCCTGACTCAATAGGTACATGATGAGACCTCTGCCGTAATTTACTTCTGCTGAGATAATATTTGTTCTACCGTTTTTTCTTATTACTCTTGCCGAGGGTATTCTGTCCAGTACTGCCTGTACAGATAAGCCGGTAAATTCAAACTCTATTTTTATGACTTCACCCGGAAACATAAACTGATTTTGTTTGCGGAAATTTCCTTCGTTGAATTTGTATTTTTTATCGTCTTTGAAAAACTCTCTGTTTTCACGGATATGCCTTATCCTGTCGATACGGAAATATTTTGCTTTTTGTGGTTCGTTGTCATCATAGGCTATCAGGTAAAAGTAGTATTCGCTGAACATTATTGATGCAGGTCTCAGTTTTCGCATAACTTCACTTCTGTCCATTTTGAGATATGTTACAGTAATATATCTCTTTTCCTCGATACATTTTATTATCTGCCAAAGATTTTCGATAACGCTGTCACAGTCCGAATGTACCTCACTGTAGCAATTCATTTCCCTGCCGACTATATCGGTCAAAATATCCCTGTTCTGCATGGTGGTGAATTTTTCGAGCTTCTGCACTATCGAAAGCATATCATCACTGTTGAAGCATCTTGCCCCCAAAAGTACTTTAAGTATAGCGAACAGCTCGGAATTTTTCAGCAGTTCATCACTTTTCAGGATATAGCTTTTCAGCTTGCTGGAATATACTATCTCAGCGTAATTCATAAGCTCCTTATGCTCGGCAAGAAAGTTTTTTATACGGCTGATATCCCTGCTGATAGTTTTTGGACTGACGTTGTAATTTTCCGCAAGACTTCTGCTGTTGAAAGTTTCGCCCTTTATCAGCCTGTAAAATATTTCAAGCACTCTGTCAGATACCATTTTTTCCATAAATATCACCACCGCTTATAATTATATCACATATATACCAAAAGTCACAGAAGATTCTACTCTGCTGTGACTTTTGTATTTTTAAAGAGGGTATTATACATTGATTAAACTGCTTATTTTCTTTTTTATAATAAACCTGCCCTGAAAAGCAAAAAACATATAATCGCAACAAAAATAGCCGATGCACATCCTATTTTGTCATATTTCGGATTGTCCATATCTTTTTTTAAATCGCTTAAAAAATTAAAAGTTTTTTTTACAGCTATTCCCTTTTTGGTAAGGTCTATGGCTTGTTTTACTTTTTTCAGGACTACAAACAGCATAAATAACTCATCAATAATTGGAATAGGGTCGGGAACAAAAACATTGAATATAAACAATAAAATATTTATTGGAAGTGACATTTTCCAATATACTACTCCAAAAACTATGGCAACTATTATTATAATAAAAGGCATTTTTTCAAATTCCTCCGCTTTGTTTTTTCATTCATTGTATGTTTGTATTGTACAACATCATATAGGACATATATTTGTCCTACTGAAATTATTTTTCAATAAATATCAAAGAAAAGGCTTGTAATTATATCTGCATAGAATTATTGACATAAATGATATATTATTGTATAATATAACAAAATAATCTTGATGATGAACGGGTGAACAAAATGGATTTTGATAATATAATAACAAATGATTTTGATGAATCAATGATGAAGGACCTGAGTGAATCATTGAATAAGATACTTTTCCAAAGTAAAAATACGGAGTCTGTTCAGGAAAAAAAGGATGTATCAGATAAAAAAGAGGATGAACAGAAAAATATAGATAAAGATAAAATCGAAGCTGAACAGGAAAATGTCGATAAAGAGGCTGAAGTCAAAAAATATCTTGATGAACTTGATGCATTGATAGGATTGTCTGCCGTCAAGGATGATGTCAATCTTCTCATACATACAATCAGTATCAATGAGGAAAGAAAAAAGATGAATTTATCTGTGCCTGAATTCAGCAAGCATCTGGTTTTCTATGGCAACCCCGGTACAGGCAAGACAACTGTCGCAAGGATAATCGCAAATTTGTATAAAGCACTGGGTGTTATATCAAAGGGACAATTCGTTGAAACAGACCGTTCAGGACTCGTTGCAGGATATGTTGGTCAGACAGCTATTAAAACAAAGGAACTGATAGATTCCGCAATGGGAGGCGTACTGTTTATTGATGAAGCATATACACTGGCTCCCGAAGGAGGCGGCGGAAATGATTTCGGTCAGGAGGCTATCGATACACTCCTCAAGGCAATGGAGGATAACAGAGATGACTTCGTTGTAATAGTTGCAGGATATCCTGAACTGATGAGCAGATTCATAAACTCCAATCCCGGACTCAATTCACGTTTCAATAAATATCTCAGCTTTGATGATTATAATGCAGAAGAATTGGAGAAGATATTTGTACTGATGTGCAATAAATACCAGTATGTTCTGGATGAGAAGCTGAAGGAAAAAATGCCTGAATTCTTCCAGGCAATGGTACTGACCAAACCGAGTAATTTCGCAAATGCACGAGAGGTCAGGAATATTTTTGAAAAAGCCATACAGAGACAGTCAAGCAGATTATACAATGACAAGGAGCATACACAGGATGATTTGACACTGCTGAAATTGGAGGATGTATTTCCTGAATTAGCCGAAATGGAAAAGGAAAAGGATTCCGAAAAGATAGAAGCAGATACAGATTCGGAAAAAGCTGAAACAGATAATGCACCTGAAAATACTGAAACTGATACCAATTCCGAAAAGACAAAAACAGATACTGTTCCCGAACAGGCTGAAGCAGATACAGACGCTGAAAATACAGAAGCAGATTCCGATAATGTCGGTAATGATGATAACTGATAGTATTTATTAAGAGAGGAGTGAGGAACAAAAATATTCCTCGCTTCTAATTTTTTGTATTGTTAAAGAAAGGATTTTTTTATGAACAAAGAACTTGAAGGTCTTATTGAAAATATTGAAAAAATAATCGTAGGCAAACGTGACAGAATTACAATGGTAATTGCTGCAATGCTTTCCGAAGGTCATATACTTATCGAGGATGTCCCCGGAGTCGGCAAAACAAGGCTTGTTTCAGCCCTTGCTAATTCCGTTGACGGACATTTCAACAGGATTCAGCTTACTCCCGATATTATGCCGTCTGATATAGTGGGATTTTCAATGATAGACCCCGTAACAAAGCAAATGAAATATCAGCAGGGAGCGGCAATGTGTAATTTCCTCCTTGCTGATGAAATAAACCGTGCATCACCGAAAGCTCAGTCAAGTCTGCTTGAAATAATGGAAGAACATCAAATATCGCTTGACGGAAAAACTATGCCTTTGCCGTCACCGTTCATGGTGCTTGCTACTCAGAATCCAGTTGAAACATACGGTACATACCATCTCCCCGAAGCTCAGATGGACAGATTTATGATGAAAATATCAATGGGATACCCCTCCCCCGAAGAAGAACTTGATATTATAAACCGCTCGGAAAGCAACAGCTTTACCAAAAAACTCGATCCTGTGATGACACTGGATGATATAAAAGAACATATCAAAAATGTCAAAAAGATAGAGTGCAGTGAAAGTATAAAAAAATATATCGTTGAACTGCTGAATGCAACAAGAAATTCCGAGCTGATAAAGTTAGGGGCATCTCCCCGTGCAGGCATAGCACTGTTAAAAGTGGCAAAGGCTGTTGCATACATCAACGGAAAGGAATATGTTGTTCCTGATGATATAAGATATGTCATGCCGTCTGTCATTTCACACAGGCTCATGCTTTCGGCAAAGGGAAAGGCTGCTTTCGGCAATTCTGAAAATATTGCCAATGAAGTCGCAAAGACTGTAGCTGTTCCCGTCAGGTGATGAACTATGAAAGATGAAATTGTAAAAGAAAATTTTTGGAAGAATATAAGGTCATTTTTATCATATGTCGGCTGTATCCTTATGTCCCTTGCTATAATGTATTATCTCAATGGTACTTTTGGGATACTTTTGATGGTCTCGCTCGGCTGTGCTTTGGCAATATCGGCAGGAATTACTCTTGTAGTCATGCCTTTCATAAATATAGATATAAGCATTGACAAAAATTCGGCATCAAAGGGAGATACTCTTAACTGTATCGTGACTGCAAAAAATAAAGTCATTATCCCTGCTCCCATAATAGAGATATATATAAGCTGTGACGAAAGACTTTCCATAGAAAAAAATATATGCCGTATGTCGTTGGCAGGAAATGAGCCTAATACAGCGGAAATAAATTTAAAGGCAAATTATTCGGGCTGTGCAGGAATAAATATAAGCCATGCTTATATCAGCGATTATCTCGGTATATTCCGTTTCAGGCTGAAAAAAGCCGTTTTAAACAAAACACTGAAAATATCCGTTTATCCAAATATTCCTGATGTACCCATTCAGACAGATTTTTTGAAATCATCAGTTATTTTCTCTGTAGATGATAATGATGATGAAGATGAAAGCAATGAACGCTCACTCCTTCAAACAGGTATTCCCGGATATGACCACAGGGAATATCATCCCGGTGATCCTCTCAAAAGAATAAACTGGAAGATATCGTCAAAAAGGGATATCTATATGTTAAGGCTTGATGAATTGCCTGTAACAAAGGGACAGGTATTTTTCCTTGATATGCCGGGGACTGATGAAGACGGATTCAATCTTTCAGTTCGTGACCATGTAATTGAAGCAATGCTTGCGGTATTCAATATGCTGATAAATGAGGGACTTGAAACAACATTTTATTTATCCGAAAACGGCTCATGGAACAAGTACATTATAAAAACAGGTCTTGATGTTGAAGCTGTACAGCAAAGACTGGCATTTTATGAGCCGTCAGAAATGAAGGATTCTTTTCCGCATGAGATAACAGGCATGAACAAGACTATATTCTGTTTCACGACAGCAACAGGAAAATCACCTGATTCTGCCGAAAATATAGTTTCACAGATACCAGGCGTAATTATGATATATTACAGATATGCAAAGCTCCCGAAGATAACAACTGAAATGTGGGCAGTATCAAAGGATTTTGAATTGCAGAAAGAAAAATAATAGTGGGGTGGATATATGAAAGATAAAATAAAAAATACGGAATTTCGTCAAAAATTCAGCTCATATATTTTGCCGATTCTGCTTGGAGCATCTGTTTGTTTTTCGATAATATACACTCTGCAAAAAGAACTGTCTGTCCCGTATACTGTTCTGTTTTTATTTTTGGAATATATTTGTTTTTCGTTTTTTGACAGAATCAAAAAAATAAAAATTTGGGGCGGAATAATATATACTGCCATATTATTTGTTGTATTTGTCATAAGCATGACATTGGTTTTTATGGGTATACGTCAGCTTTACAGCCTTAAAGCACCTGTATTATGGTTTTTCGGAAGCCTTGAACAAAAGGAACAGCCGTTGTTTTTGAATGCCCTGTACATTGGCGGAGGATTTTTCATAATATCTATAATATATTACTTTACACAGATAAAATACAGGACTCTCGGTGTAATGCTCTGTATATTGTTTCCGTTTGTAATCTATGCGAGACGTTCAGAAACAATGCCCGAAGTTATGGTAACAATAATAGTTCTTCTCTATATTTCGGTCATAGTACATAATAAGCTGATAGACCCTTCCGCACCGAAATATGATAAAGTTATATTAAAAATAGACCGTCCGTATATAATAAGTCTTTTAATATTCGTTTCAGTGACGGGAACTGTTACAATGCTGATACCCAAACCGTCATATACCTCACAGTTTGAAAAAAATGCGGATTATTTTTCGTATACTCAGATAACAGGCGGTGCAGGTGACGGCACAACTGTTGACAGTGCTTCCGATACATCATCTCCACGATACGGCTCAAGAAATTTGAGCGACAATGTACTTTTTAATTTCGTCACGAGCGGTTCTAAAGATGAATACTATCTGAGAAAGAATTCTTTTCAGCATTTCAACGGTGACCGCTGGGAGGTCGTTCCGCTTATAAATCCGATAGGCGGAATGTATACTGTATCAAATCCCGAATATTCCACAGACGATATTTTAAAAGATTCAAAAGAAGTTTTCGGTATCGGTATCGAGCCAGACATAGAGCAGGGGGTAGTATACAGTGAAAAATTTTCTGCACGCTATCTTCCGTCACCTTACGGCACTATAACGGATGATGGTGTTGAACGCCAATACTTTTACGCAAAATGGGAAAACAAGGATATATACAGAAGATACTTTAAAAAAGAAGATGCTGCTTTGAGAGATGCCTTTATGTTTTATGAGCAGGACAGGGATCAGTATGAGTATGCAAGAAATCTGGGACTTTCTTCGTCAGATTATTTCAATACACTCACTAAAGATGATTCCGAAGCCGCAAAAAGACTTTATGATGACTTTTTATTCCAGTTTCAAAATTATACCGATACGGATAATATCTCAACTCTTGTTGAAGTGCGTGCCAATGAGATAACATCGGGCTGCCATTCTGATATTGAAAAGGCTGTTGCACTTGAACAGTATTTTGAAAATAACGGATATGTTTATGATGAAACATATGTTCCCGAAGACCAGTCCATTGAGTATTTCATATTTGAGGGAAAAACAGGGGTATGTACGAATTATGCAACGGCTATGACAATAATGGCAAGAAGTGCAGGACTTATCGCCAAATATGTTGAGGGATTTGCGGCATTTGAAAAAAATGAAGAGGGTGAATTTGTCATTCGTGAAAGATATGCCCATGCCTTTGTGGAGATATATATACCGGGTGCAGGCTGGCTGACCTTTGATCCGACTGTATCGTCATACAGAACCATTCCGCAGAAAGAAGATGAAAATAATTTCCTTTATGATCTTCTGAATGAGATAATAAGGCGTTTCTGGGTAATCATAATTACAGCGATTATTATTTTACTGATATATATCCGTGATATTATTTTTGAAATATTCTTCCGTGTTTCACAGGTATTCAGAAATCCAAATGAAAAAACTCTCAGATTGTATGCCCATCTTATAAAAGTCCTGAACTTTTCGACAAATTCCAAATATGATTCATATACCGTCAGTATGCTCGAAAAATATATAAGTGAAACAAGGGGAACTCCTCCCGAAACATTACTGACACTCTTTGAAAAAACAGCTTTCGGAAAATATGAACCGACTCAGAGCGAATATTATTCAGCATACGTTGAATATAAAAAATGCTGGAAATATTTACGTAAAATTCCAAAAAAAGTAATTGAAAAGCATGGTAAAACATGATAGAATTACAGATATAAAATTATTTTCAAGACAGGAGTGTATTGAACTATGAACAAGCATTTGCTTAAAAAAGCATTGAGCGTTTCATTGACAGGTGCAATGGCTGTAACAGCCTTTTCATGTGCAGGTACAATGATGCTGAATGCCGATGCAGCAGACAGTGAATATGGTCTTGTGGACAACATTCAGGACAGTACCATACTTCATTGCTTTGACTGGAAATACAAGGATATCATCGCTGATATGGAGAATATTGCAAAAGCAGGCTTCTCTGCTATCCAGACATCTCCCGTACAGCCCTCAGAGGGTGTCGGTGCATGGTACTGGCTCTATCAGCCTACAGGCTTCACAGTCGGTACAAATGAACTAGGTACTCCCGAAGAACTTCAGGAACTCTGCGAAGCTGCACACTCATACGGAATAAAGGTTGTCGTTGACGTTGTTGCAAACCATCTTGCAGGAAATCACGAGAATATTCAGGAAGATCTCCAGCCTGATGAATACTGGCATACCGAAGGTGAAATAACCAATTACAGTGACCGTTATCAGGTAACTCACGGTAAAATAGGCATGGATGACATCAATTCCGAAAATGCTTATGTACAGGAAGTTGTTGCAGACTATGTAAAGGCTCTTAAAAATATCGGTGTAGACGGTATCCGTTGGGATGCTGCAAAGCATATCGGTCTGCCGAGTGAAGGCTGCGATTTCTGGAGTGCCGTTACTCAGGAGGGACTTTACAACTACGGCGAAATTCTTCAAGGTCCGTGTGACAAGGACAGCAAAGCCGAAGATAAAGCTGTCAACAACGCATTGATGAAGGAATATACAGACTATATGTCCGTTACAGACAGCTCCTATGCAACAGAGCTTGTAAATGCGTTCAAAAAAGGCAATGCTCCGAAGGCTGACGGAAATTGGGTAAACAGAGGCGTTGAAAAGGATAAGCTTGTATACTGGGGCGAAAGTCATGATACATATTCCAACGGCGAAGGCAAAGATACCAATGGTGTAGAGCAGAATATAATTGACCGTGCATACGCTGTAGCTGCTGCACAGAATGATGCTGCTGCACTGTATCTTTCAAGACCTTTCGCAACAGCCCGTGACAGTATCAGAATAGGCGTTAAGGGCAGCACTCATTATATGGCTCCCGAAATTGCAGCCGTAAACCATTTTCATAATGCAATGGTAGGCAAGGCTGATGCTTATGCAGCTTCAAACGGCTGTGCAGTTGTTACCCGTGAGAACGGCGGTGCTGTGATTGTATGCGGTGGGGGCAGCGGTGCTGTTTCAGTCGAAAATGTAAACGGCTATGTTCCGGCAGGCACTTACAAAGATGAAGTTACAGGCAATGAATTTACCGTTACAGATACAACTATCACAGGTACAGTAGGCGAAAGCGGTATCGCAGTCGTATATGATTCCGATTTTGTCAGCAAGGTTTACTGTGACACTGACAGTGACACTTCTTTCACAGGCAAAATGACTGTTAAAGTTCATGCTGTTGATATGGAAACAGCAACATTCAGTGTTACAGATGGTGAACACGCATGGGGCGGTAATTTCTATGACGGTGATGAAATCGTTATCGGTGAAGAATACAATGATATTGGTGCGAATTTGAATGATAATTCAACTGTAACCTTCACTCTTATGGGTACAGGCAACAACGGCAAGGAAGTTTCCGTTACCTACACATATTACAAGCTCGCTTCAAGAAAACTCCCCGCAATCACAGACGGCGGCATTATCTATGACAATACAGGCACAAATTGGGAAGATGTAAATATCTATGTATATGACGAGAGCGGTGCAACAACTATCACCAACAGCACATGGCCCGGTGTCAAGATGACAAAGGAAGCTGACAACTATTTCAGCTATCAGCTCCCAGAACAGTTCGCAGAATGTAAGCATATCATGGTAATATTCAACAACAACGGTAAAGACCAGATACCGGGTGCAATGCAGGCAGGTCTTACAATGGCATATACAGACCAAAAGCTCTATGACGGTACAAAATGGGTACACCTTGCAGGTGAGCCAACAGAGCCTGAAGAACCCGTTGAAGCTACAAAATACGGTATTGTCGGAAGTATGACAGGCTGGGGCAATTCAGCAGATTTCCCGATGTATGAAACAGAAAATGGCGTATATGTAGGTAAAACCAAGGAACTTGCAGCAGGTGACTATCAGTTCAAGGTTCGTGCAGACGGTGCATGGGACGAAAATTACGGTGTATATGAACCCGACTATGACCGCACATTCGACAGTCAGACAAATCTCGAAGCACATCTTGATGAAAACGGATATATCTATGTCAAACTTGATACAACTACCGATGATGAAATAACATGGGGCGTAAGCTATGCAGTAGTATACGGTGAGGGCGAGCCTGAATGGATATTCACAGGTAAAGAACAGGAAGAAGAACCTCAAACTTCACAGGAACCCCAGACATCTCAGGAGTCTCAGGTTTCACAGGAATCTCAGACATCTCAGGAATCTCAGACATCACAGGAATCTCAGGCTTCACAGGAGTCTCAGGCTTCACAGGAATCTCAGGTTTCACAGACATCTCAGGCTTCACAGACATCTCAGACCTCACAGGTATCTCAGACTACATCACAGACGAGCACAACCACTAATAACAACACCGTAAATACAGGTGATACAGTGCCGTTTATGGCTATGATGCTCGGACTTGTTTCAGCAGTCGCTGTATTCTTCACTTCAAGAAAAAAGTCTGAAAAATAATCCGAAAATCTGATAAAAAATATATCAGCGTTGAGAGTAAAATCCCAACGCTGATTTTTCATTGCACATTGCACATTGCTAATTGCTAATTGTTTTAGTCTGCCGATGCCACTTCGTCAGGAAATATCTCAACATCTTCGGGCATATGGTCAGTATATGATTCGACCTTTTCAGTTTTTTCCTGATCTTCTTCGGGTATGATGACGGGCTTTTCGGGAGTCTTTATCTTAACGAAAGCACAACTGTCACGGGGAATTACAAGTTCGTTTCCGTCAAGATTTGTGTTCATAAAAGTCTCTCCGCCGATAAATTCATCAGGTACACGGAAGGTTATCGTGTAGTCAGCGGCATTGAATACGCACAAAAGCATATCATTTTCATCTGCCCTGAGATATGCCATTGTTCTGCCTTCGGAATTATAGTCGATCAGATCACCGTCAACAAGGCATGAACAGGAATGACGCATTTTTCCAAGGTCTTTATACCATTGAAGCAAGTCCTTATCCTCATGTCCCCAAGGGAAGGTACGTCTGTTAAATGGATCTTTATAGCCCTCAACGCCTACTTCATCTCCGTAATATATGCACGGAACACCTGGAAGTGTATACAAAATACCACTTGCAAGTCTCATTCTTCTAAGACCGTATTCTCTTTGTTCGGGAGAAAGCATTGTTGAAGCCTGCCATTCTCTGCCTCTGCCATACAGTCTTTCACCTGCAAGGAGAGTTATGACTCTTTCAGTATCATGTGTGCCGAGATGGTTCATCAGTGAACGCAGTACGGGACGGGGATAATTTTCTACAATGGTCATAATCATTTCAAGCATATATTTGCCGTCGCCGCAGTCAAGAAAGCCTAAGATAGCATCTCTGAACGGATAGTTCATAACACTGTCAAGTTCCTTGCCATAGAGGAATCTTCTTCTTGAGCCGTAGCTTTCTTTATTTGAAGCATCCTCCCATACCTCGCCCAAAAGCAGTGCTTCGGGATCCTCGGCTTTTATCGCCTCACGGATATGTTCTATGAATTCATCGGGAAGCTCGTCTGCAACATCAAGTCTCCATCCGCTGTTGCCGTTTTTTATCCATTTACGGACGATACCGTTTTCACCGTTGATATATTCATTGAATGAATTTGAAAGTTCCTCAACTTCGGGGAGAGTATTGAATCCCCACCATGAATTGTATATATTCGGCCACTGTATGAATTTATACCATGTATAGTAAGGTGATGATGTTGAATTATAAGCACCGTTGCTCTGATAGCGTCCCTCACGGTTGAAATATTTGCTGTCACTTCCGGTATGGCTGAATACACCGTCATTTATTATTCTGATACCGAGCTTTTTAGCCTCTGCACAAAGCTCTTTGAAATCCGCCTCAGTACCGAGTATGGGATCGATTTTTTCATAATCGCCTGTATCATATCGGTGATTTGAATAAGCCTCGAATATCGGATTAAGATATATACAGGTAACACCAAGTTCCTGAAGATAAGGCAGTTTCATTTGGATACCCTTAAGATCGCCCTGAAAGAAATCGGAATTTGTTATCATGCCGAAGCCGTTAGGTCTCCAGTCGGGGATATTATTCCAGTCCTCCTGGATTTTTTTGTCGGGATAAATCCCCTCTTTTTTCTCGCCCGAAAAGTAAAATCTGTCGGGGAATATCTGATACATTATGCCTCCGGGAAGCCAGTCAGGTGTTTTAAAATCAGCATCATAGCAGGTAAGCTGATATCTGGGTTCACATTCGCTCATACCAAGATATCCCTCACCGAATCCGCCTTTCATTATATAGCGTCTTCCGTGACAGGTCTCAAGTCCGAAATGATACCAGTACAGACCGATTCTGTTGACATTTACATCACATTCCCATTGTTCATGGTCATCTCCGACCATTCCTGCCCAGAACATTCCATAAATATTTGTATCGCCGCCCATATCATCCTTCAATGACAAAAACGCTCCCGAACATTTTAAATCTCTCGGCAATACTATCCTGAAATGTACACTTGTACCACAAGCAATTGCTCCGACAGGGTTACGGTAATCCGTTTCCCTTGAATTAAAATATCTCATTACTACAAAACCCCTAAATAGTTCAAAATTGCTATATATTTCCCCAAAATATATATTACAGTGACATACTCCCACGCCTACACTAACTCTTAAAGGCGGGGGCTTCTTGCTCAAGTATGGCAACCCATACAGTATCAACAAGCTAACCCCGTGTGTCCCACGGTTACGATAGATTTGTCTGTTATCTCGCCATTGACTTCACACTGATTTATTGCTGACTGATTACAGCGACCGGTAGTCCAATACGGTGTCATAGAGAGGATAATCTATCAGAATCCCTTATCATAGAGGAATGACTACCCCTAATCCATTCTCCTTTCATTATTCTCTGCATTACGGCTTGGTTTTCGCTCTATTGTAATGCAGGCTTTTTTCGCGTTTATTTGACTTTTAGTATAACATTGTAAATTTATAATGTCAAGAGAGTTTTCTGTCAAAAAATGGTATTATATGGTTCAACTAAATGCCATAAAGGTTCTTCCACTATTGCCTCGATTTTTATACCGTCAGCAGTATATTCCTCTGACTGCAAAGCTCCCGCATTTCTCAGAGTTGCTATAACTGATGCCTTGTCAAAGGGTATCAGAAGATTAAATCTCATCAGCCGTACAGGGAGATTTTTTTCGATTGCATTCAAAAGTTCTTCTGTGCCTATACCCATTTTTGCACATATCCTTACAGTATCACGTCCCATAGGTAAATCGTTGGGATTTCCTACAAGGTCGCATTTATTGAAAACAGATATTATTGGTCTGTCACTGCAGCCTAATTCCGTGAGTAATTTATTTGTCACATCGAGGTGTAATTCAAATTCCTTACTCGAAGCATCACAGACGTTCAGTATGATATCCGCAAGAGCAGCTTCCTCAAGAGTGGATTTGAAAGCCTCGACAAGATGATGAGGGAGTCGGCGGACAAGTCCGACAGTGTCAATGAGCATGACGGATACACCGTTGGGTAATTTCAATGCCCTTGAGGTCGGATCAAGTGTTGCAAACAGTTTATTTTCGGATAATACTCCCGCTTGTGTAAGTGTATTCATCAGAGTGGATTTTCCTGCATTTGTATATCCTACTATTGCGACTGTGATAACACCGTCTTTTTTACGCCTTGCACGAAGCTGTTCACGTCTGTTTGTCATTCGTTCAAGTTCTTCTTTAAGATATTCTATTTTTCTTCTGATATGTCTTTTGTCTGTTTCGAGTTTGGTCTCACCTGGTCCTCTTGTACCGACACCGCCGCCCAATCTTGACATTTCCTTGCCCTTGCCCGAAAGTCTCGGCATAAGATATTTAAGCTGTGCAAGTTCGACCTGTAATTTACCTTCATTAGTCTTTGCACGGATAGCAAATATATCAAGTATCAGCATGGTACGGTCAATTGTTCTGATATCCGTTTCGGCTTCGATATTTCTTATTTGTGTAGGTGTCAGTTCCGTATCAAAAACGATAAAATCAATTTCATTCTGTGAACAAAAATCTTTTATTTCTTCAAGTCTTCCTGAACCGATACAGGTAGCCCCGTCAGGCTTTTCACGCTTCTGCATGACGCTTGCAACAGGTTCCGCGCCTGCACTCCTTACAAGCTCATACAATTCATCTATAGAGTTTTCGGCATCATATTCACCCGTATCTATACCTACGAGCAAAGCTCTTTGTATTTTCTCGGAATTATCGTGCATTTCCATATATATCACTGTCCTTTCTTACATTCAAATTATATCATAAATTTTGATTTTTATAAAGATAAAAATATTTTGTATTTAATATTTCAAATCATAACTAATTATGTTATAATAAGACCAACATTTATATATGAAAAAGAGGCGGTTCTTAAATGAATAAAGAATATGATGTCTTAATAGTGGGTTCAGGTGCGGCAGGCTTGTATGCAGCACTCCAGTTCCCTGAAAATGTCCGTGTGCTGATGATTTCAAAACGTGAATTGACTCTCTCAAATTCATCTCTCGCACAGGGTGGTGTTGCGGCTGTTCTCGACAAGAGCAACGACAATTTCAAGCTCCATATCGCTGATACTCTCATTGCAGGAAAATATCAGAATAATTTGCAGGCTATCGAGGTACTTGTTTCAGAAGGTCCCGATGATGTAATGAAGCTCAAGGAAATGGGCGTTGCATTTGACCTTGACGAAAAGGGACACCTTCAGATGACTCTTGAAGCGGGCCATTCACGTCACAGAATAGTTCATCACAAGGATTCAACGGGAAAGGCTATTGTCGAAACTCTTATCGAACAGGTACAGACACATAAAAATGTCGAGATACTTGACCATACACTTCTTTACAAGCTCGAAAAAAATGAAAAGGGATTTTTTGCAGGTCTGATACTTTCCGACGGTTCATCAAAAGTTGTTGCGGCTCATTACTGCATAATGGCTTCGGGCGGTATCGGACGTGTCTATCAGTATACGACAAATTCAGCCATTGCAACAGGTGACGGTATAACTCTTGCATATATGCTCGGTGCAAGGATAAAAAATCTCAGTCTGATACAGTTCCATCCAACAGCTTTTGCAGCTGAGAATGACAGAGAAAGATTTCTGATAAGTGAGGCTGTTCGTGGTGAGGGTGCAGTACTGCTGAATTGTGACGGTGAGAGATTCGCCGATAAGTACGACAAAAGAGGCGAGCTTGCTCCGAGAGATGTCGTTTCCAATGCGATAATGCTTGAATCCCGTGCAAAAGGCAATGAAAAATTCTATCTTGATATAACTCACAAAGACCCGGAATTTGTAAAAAATCGTTTTCCGATGATATACGAAAAATGCCTTGAAGAAAATATAGATATTACCAAGCAATGGATACCTGTATTCCCATGTCAGCATTATTTAATGGGCGGTATAGACGTAGACTTGTATGCAAGAACTACCGTTGACAGACTTTACGCTGCAGGTGAATGCTCGCATACAGGCGTACACGGTGCAAACAGACTTGCAAGCAATTCTCTCCTTGAAGCACTTGTATTCTCACGCCGTGCCGCTAATGATATTACAAAAAGACTTTCCGTTGAGGATAATACTCCCTTCGGTGAATTTACAGAGCATGAAGATTTGAACGGCAAGGAGCTTCCGCACGGTTTCAGAACAGAGATAAGAAAAATCATGCAGGACTGCCATTTTGTCATAGAAAAACCCGAAGCTGTCCCCGAAGGTTTCAGACGTTCAAAAGAAATTCTTGATACTATTAACAACGGAGGATATACCGTAAATCAGGATTTCGTTGAGGCAAGAAGCCTTGCGACAGTTGCGTGTATAGTATTGGAGGAGGTCTTGAATAAAAAATGATACTCAATAAAATATACGTTGACAATATAATAAAAACAGCCCTGCTTGAGGATATGAATTACTGTGATGTTACAACGGATTATCTTATCCCTGCCGAACAGGAGGGTGAAGGAAAATTTGTTTCCAAAGCTGACGGAATTGTATGTGGTGTCGAGGTCGCAGTGAGAGTATTCAAGATACTTGATGAAAATATTTCTTTTGAAATTCTTAAAAATGATGGTGATGAAGTTAAAAAAGGCGATGAAATACTTAAACTCAAAGGCAAAACTGCTGTTTTGCTGAAGGGTGAAAGGACTGCATTGAATCTCATTCAGCATATGAGCGGTATTGCAACGGCTTCAAATAAATATGCGAAGATAGTAGAGGGAACAAAAGCCTCTATCGCCGATACAAGAAAAACTCTCCCCGGACTCCGCCCGCTGCAGAAATATGCCGTTATGACAGGCGGTGCAAAAAATCACCGTTACAATCTTTCAGACGCTGCAATGCTTAAAGACAACCACATTGACGCAGCAGGAGGTATTACAAAGGCTATCACAAAGCTCCGTTCAAAAATAGGTCACATGACTAAAATCGAAGTAGAAACAAGAAATCTTGATGAACTCCGTGAAGCCCTTGCTGCAAAAGCCGATATAATCATGCTTGACAATATGTCACCTGAGCTTATGAAACAGGCTGTTGAAATTACAGACGGTCGTGCAGTGCTTGAAGCATCAGGCGGAATTACAGATGAAACTCTCCGTGCCGTTGCCGAAAGCGGTGTCGATATAATATCAGTAGGTGCATTGACACATTCAGTGCAGGCTTTTGATATTTCCATGTACATAAAATAACGTGAGTTCGACGTAACTGAAAAATATTCTGACAATGATGAAATGAAGTATGTCATTCCGAACGCATCCGAACGCAGTGAGGAATCTTCAAAAGATTCTTCGTCGCTGTCGCTCCTCAGAATGACAGTATAATAATTTTTTGTTTTCATCGAACTCACGTTAAAATAATTCTTCCATAAAAATATTATAAAATATTTCAAAAATCTGTTGAAATTATTTCAAAAAACATTATAATATAAAAAGGGGGAATTTCAATATCCGTCCTTTGGGACGATATGTGATTTTCCAAATATAATATAATCTGAAAGGAGATCCAAATGATTTACACAAAAGAAGTACAGATGATGTGTCCCGTTTCAAAGGGTGCAAAGCATGAGCCTGCTCCGATACCCGAAGAAGGCAAATGGGTACACGCAAAACAGATCGGTGATATTTCAGGATTTACACACGGAATAGGCTGGTGTGCTCCTCAGCAGGGTGCCTGCAAGCTTACTCTCAACGTAAAGGAAGGCGTTATTCAGGAGGCTCTTATTGAAACTATCGGCTGCTCAGGTATGACACATTCCGCAGCTATGGCTGCTGAAATTCTTCAGGGCAAGACTATCCTTGAGGCTCTCAATACTGACCTTGTATGCGATGCTATCAACACTGCTATGAGAGAGCTTTTCCTCCAGATAGTTTATGGCAGAACCCAGAGCGCTTTCTCTGATGACGGTCTTGCTGTCGGTGCAGGTCTTGAGGACTTGGGTAAAGGTCTCAGATCACAGGTTGGTACAATGTATGCAACAAAAGAAAAGGGTGTCCGTTATCTTGAAATGGCTGAGGGCTATGTAACAGGTATCGCTCTTGATGAAAACGACGAGGTTATCGGCTATCAGTTCGTAAGCCTCGGCAAAATGACCGACTTTATCAAGCAGGGACTTGAACCCAATGAGGCTTGGGAAAAGGCTAAAGGTCAGTACGGTCGTGTTGCAGACGCTGCTAAAATAATCGATCCGAGAAAGGAGTAATAAAATGGCTCTGTTTGAATCATATGAAAGAAGAATCGACCAAATAAATGCTGTTCTCAACAGCTATGGTATCGCTTCAATAGAAGAAGCTGAAAAGATTACAAAAGATGCAGGTCTTGATGTATATGCACAGGTAAAGAAGATTCAGCCGATATGCTTTGAAAACGCTTGCTGGGCTTATACAGTAGGTGCTGCAATCGCTATCAAAAAAGGCTGCCGCCGTGCTGCTGATGCTGCCGCTGCTATCGGTGAGGGACTTCAGGCTTTCTGTATCCCCGGTTCAGTTGCTGACCACAGAAAGGTTGGTCTCGGTCACGGTAATCTCGGCAAAATGCTCCTCGAAGAAGAAACAGAATGCTTCTGCTTCCTCGCAGGTCATGAATCTTTCGCTGCTGCTGAGGGTGCTATCGGTATCGCTGAAAAGGCTAACAAAGTCCGTCAGAAGCCTCTGCGTGTTATCCTCAACGGTCTCGGCAAGGACGCTGCTCAGATAATCTCCCGTATCAACGGCTTTACATTTGTTGAAACAAAATATGACTATAAGACAGCTACTCTCAATGTAGTATATGAGAAGCCTTATTCAACAGGTCTCCGTGCTACAGTTAAGTGCTACGGTGCAGATGACGTTCAGGAAGGTGTTGCTATAATGCATCACGAGAATGTTGGTGTTTCCATCACAGGTAACTCGACTAACCCGACACGTTTCCAGCATCCTGTTGCAGGTACTTACAAGAAGGAATGCAATGAACAGGGCAAGAAGTACTTCTCCGTTGCATCAGGCGGCGGCACAGGACGTACACTTCACCCCGATAACATGGCTGCAGGTCCTGCTTCCTACGGTATGACAGATACTATGGGACGTATGCACTCAGATGCACAGTTCGCAGGCTCAAGCTCAGTTCCTGCTCACGTTGAGATGATGGGACTTATAGGCATGGGCAACAACCCGATGGTTGGTGCAACTGTTGCTGTTGCAGTAAGCGTTGAAGAAGCTGCTAAAGAAGGCAAATTCTGAAACATGAAGTGAAGAAGATTCTTTAAAAGATTCCTCACTGTGTTCGGAATGACGTTGTATATTTAAAGCAAAAAAAACGGCAGTATGTCATTTCATGGCATACTGCTTTTTCTATATCAATAATATTTTCTTTTTCGGGAGGAGACTCTTTTTTATCCTGCTGTTTACAGGCTGACATTGCAAGGAACATTGCAAGGATAACAGACGGGAGCTTTTTGGAATTTCCATTCATAAAACTTCACACTCCTTGATTTTTTGTATTGATATTATAACATAAAAATAATCAATGTCAATCCTTTTAAACCACAGGTTTAAGACGAAGAATCTTTTGAAGATTCCTCACTGCGTTCGGAATGACATACTTCATTTCATCATTGTCAGAATATTTTTCAGTTATATCGAACTCACGTTAATTTATAAAAATCCCCGTAATATCCCCGTAACTATCAGTATAGAACCTGAAAATATCCCAAAATGATTTTGATTAAGATATTTTGATATAAAGTTTGCGAAATACTCACCAAAATTCAAAAATGCGATTTGGAATACCACACATATTACAGGAATAAGAAATCCCATTCCGCCTGCCATTCCTGCACTTATCCCTGCAGCAAAGGAATCCGACGACAGTACGATACCCATAAAAAATGCTTCTTTGTATTCAATATTTGATGATTTATCCTTGTCACATTCAACAGGTTCTTTTTTCAAAAATGAATTTATCATCATGTATATTCCAAGTAATATCAGCAAAATTCCTCCTGCTATTTTTCCAATTGCATCTGAAATAAAATTGCTCAGAAATCCTCCGAAAATTACTGCTGTTAATGTTATCGCAAACGATACAAGACATATTATTATCTTTGACTTCAAAGGCGTTTTTATTCCCCTGAAACCGCATGATGCTCCCACGCTCAATGCATCTATGCTTGATGCGATACTCAGTAAAAATATCTCCGTAATACCCAAAATTTCACCCCTGAAATCATAATATGCCAAAGTGAAAATTTGGATAAAGATGAATCAAAACGACTTTTTGAGTATATATATTTTATAGTTTATTTTAGCGGGAGTGAAATTCAATGGATTGGCACAGTATGAATTATCGTGAAATTTGTAAAAATCTCGATACGGATATAAAAAAAGGACTTTCCTCTGAACAGGTCAATAGCCGTCTTGAAAAATACGGCAAAAATACCCTTACTCAAAAGAAAAAACAGAGTGTTTTTATGAAATTCCTCTCTCAGTTCAAGGATTTTATGGTGCTTATCCTGCTGATTGCTTCGGGAATATCCTTTGCAACGGCTTTTTTATCGGGTGACGGAGATTTTATCGACCCTGTTATGATACTTATAATAGTTATATTAAACGCTGTTGTCGGAACTGTACAGGAATGTCGTGCGGAAAAAGCCATTGACGCACTTAAAAAACTTTCCGCACCTCACACCAAAGTTATCCGAAACGGCAGACTTATAACAATACCTTCCGATGAATTGGTCAAAGGCGATATTATATCCTTTGAATCGGGTGATTTGATATGTGCCGACTGCCGTATAATTGAGAGTTCATCACTGAAAGCGGAAGAATCGGCATTGACAGGTGAGTCTGTACCTTCTGACAAACATTATGAAAATATATTTCCAAAAGATACCCCTATTGCTGACAGAAATAATATGCTTTTTTCATCAACTTTCATAACATCAGGTCACGGAAAAGCAGTTGTCGTTGAAACAGGCATGGATACACAGGTGGGAAAAATTGCGGAAATGATAGACAGCGAGGAAACTCCCGATACTCCCCTGCAGAAAAGTCTTGCAAAAACAGGACGTATACTTGGGATATCGGCTGTTATTATATGCGTTGTAATATTCGTTCTCGGAATAATACAAAAAATACCGCCTTTGGAAATGTTCATGATATCAATAAGCCTTGCGGTAGCAGCAATTCCTGAAGGTCTGCCTGCCGTTGTAACGATAGTTCTTGCACTCGGTGTCAGAAAAATGGCTCTGCACAGGGCTATCATCAGACATCTCCCTGCTGTCGAAACTCTCGGAAGTGCAAGTGTTATATGCTCCGACAAGACAGGCACTCTTACTCAGAATAAAATGACTGTTGTAAATGTATCGTCATCAAACGGTACTGTTAATGCAAATTCCGCTGACGGTATGTTTATTTTATCGCTTGCTTCACTGTGCAATAACTCCGTCATTTCGGGAAATAAAATTGATGGCGACCCTACCGAAACAGCTATTGTAACAGCCTGTTCAAAAGTCGGAAAAGATAAAAATAACCTTGACAGGGAATTTCCGAGAGTACATGAAATTCCATTCAGTTCAAAGTCGAAAAGAATGACAACTGTTCATAAGCTGAATACAGGCGGTTATCGTGTGATAGTCAAAGGTGCTTGCGATGTGCTTTTATCACTTTGTACACGTTCGGCAAAAGGCGGAACTGTTGACAAAAGCCGTATCACATCAATAAATAATTCCCTTGCACAGCAGGCAATGAGAGTAATAGCCGTTGCATATAAGGATTGTCAGACAATGCCCAAAGAAAGCGAAGTTGAAAAAGACCTGATATTTTGCGGTATGATAGGTATGACAGACCCTCCGAGACCTCAGGCAAAATCAGCGGTTGCAATGTGCCGAAAAGCAGGTATCCATACAGTGATGATAACAGGCGACCATATAATAACCGCCCGTGCAGTTGCAAAGGAAATAGGCATTTATAAAGACGGTGACAGGGCTGTTACAGGAAGTGAACTTGACCTGATACCCCAGAATGAGCTTGAAAGGGATATATATAAATATACAGTTTTTGCGAGGGTAGCACCTGAACATAAAGTTAGAATAGTAAAGGCGTTCCAGTCAAGAGGGGCTGTAACTGCAATGACAGGAGACGGTGTGAACGATGCCCCTGCATTGAGATGTGCGGATATAGGCTGTGCGATGGGGATAAGCGGTACGGATGTAGCTAAAAATTCCGCTGATATGATATTGACGGACGACAATTTTTCGACGATAGTAGAAGCCGTTGAACAGGGCAGGGGAATATTTGAGAATATCCGAAAGACAGTGCATTTTCTTTTGTCAAGTAATATCGGCGAGATACTCACGGTATTGTGTGCATTTCTGTGCAGACTTCCGTCACCTCTCCTGGCGATACAGCTTTTGTGGGTGAATCTGGTGACAGATTCCCTGCCTGCATTGGCACTCGGTGTTGAGCCGTCCGACCCCGATATAATGAAAAAGCCTTCCGATACAAAAAAGAGTATTTTTTCAGGCGGTGCAGGAAGAAATATTATAATAGAGGGCTGTTTCATAGGTGCATTGGCATTTCTGGCATTCACGATAGGACGGGTATTTTTTGATACCTCAGGCGAGCCTGTCATCGGACGTACAATGACTTTTGCTGTACTGAGTATAAGTCAGCTTGTACATTCATTCAATCTCAAAAGCGAACATTCCATTTTCAAGACAGGTATATTCGGCAATACAAAGCTGATATTTGCGTTTGTTATCGGGCTTGTAATGCAAATTTCAGTAATATCGGTACCATTTCTTGCAGAGATATTCAAGGCATATCCGTTGAACTTCTTGCAGTGGCTTATCGTAGCAGGACTTTCAATAATACCGCTGTTTGTTGTCGAAATTGAAAAAAGATTTTCACGCTCAAAATAAAAAAAGGCGATACACCGTTTTTGTCATTCGGTGTATCGCTTTTTTATGTCACTTCACAGTTTTTGACAGCATAATCAAGCAGAATATTGATAAGTTCATTTCGTGAACGGCAGGTTTTTTCTGAGAGCTTGTCTATTTCATCAACTGTCTTTTGTTTTACTCTTACGGAAAATGTTTTATATCCGTCTTCGCCTTTAAGATTCTTTTTACTTATTATAAGTTTTTCACCCATACAAACACCACCAATAATATTTTATTTAATAATAACATTTGACATACTGTAAATATATGTTATAATAAATATTATTATTTATTACATATTAGATGTGATGTTTTTATGAAAGATAATATATATCCTTTTTCAAAGATTAAGGAAATTTTGCAGACTGCTGTCGAACTTATAGAAAACAATAAAGAAAACTTTTTAACCTAAATGGGCAAGAAGTCCCCCGCCTCTAAAGGCGGGGGGATGAATTGCCCGTCAGCCGCAAGGCTGACTTATTATTTCTTGACATAAAAA
>CADCDE010000019.1 GCA_902800065.1 uncultured Ruminococcus sp. | reverse complement strand
ATTTTTTATGTCAAGAAATAATAAGTCAGCCTTGCGGCTGACGGGCAATTCATCCCCCCGCCTTTAGAGGCGGGGGACTTCTTGCCCATTTAGGTTAAACTTTACAAAGTACCGAAAGAAGGTGAACTAAACATGAGTTATAACAATCCCAACAGAAATGACAGTGCTGAAAGAGAATGGCTTGACCACGAGTATCAGCCGTTCTGCACATACTGCGATGATTACGACTATGATCCTGACGATTCAGAGTCTGATTCAGATTATGCCTGACATTTTCATTATCATGATGATTGCAATCAGTTCTGCAACAAAAATTACAGGCAGACCTATCATGAATTTGCGTTCGTCAAGACGGTGGCGTGTAATAAGCATCGTCACAAACATTCCGATTCCTCCGCTTAATATACCAAGCGACATAAGAATATTGTCAGGTACTCTCTTACGGTGATTTACTTTTGCGATTTTGTCACGGAACATAACTGCTATTCCTGCAAAATTTGCTATCAGATAGTAGAAAAAAAGTATCCACTGCATATATAACCCCCCTTTTTTTTATCAGCTGTTTTCAAGCATTTTAATTCCGCTGACATCATCGTTTTCTTCATTCTGAATGTTAGGATCATTATTGTTTTTCTTGTTCAAAACGGAGCCGAACAACCATTTTACAAATTCCTTTGCAACGATAAGTATCAGATTTTTCATAATATCAGAGCCCATTATATCACCCAAAAGACCATATTCTCTTTCACCGTATTTTTCGCACTCTGATTTGTCTTCAAAAAGCCTCTCGTATATTTCAACATATTCGTCAATTTTATCAAGATATTCGTCATAATTATCAATAACGGGACTGTTGTAGGTCATCCTGTCAATACCGAACTGCTGTTTTATGCCGTCAGTATCAAGTGATACAAGACTTCTGTCCTCTCTCGATATGGCTATCATTTTTTTGACCTCAAGCTGGTCTCCCTGCTGATCCCAGTATAAAAATCCATCCATCGGCACATCATTGATACGGCACACAAAAGGCACTGATTCCTCAAGACTATCATCCATCCATGATATCTCATCGGAATTGTATAATATTTCCCTGACATCAGAAAATTTCATATTCTTAAAAACCTCCGTTTCACTGTTTATCGGATTATATTGCAGGTAACATTTGCAGGTCTTCCCGTAAGTGCCCTTGCAAGAGAATCAGCCGAAATTTTTTCCATGACACCTGCTCCGGTATCATTATAGATAAATGTCTTTCCGTCTTTACTTGCACTTATCAGCGAAATTGCATGACCGCCTCTCTGACCGTTACGCCACAGATATCTCACATCCACGCTGACAATTATTCCGTGCCCGTTTATCAGCAGTTCATACATATCAACAACTGCCTTTTTCTTATCCGATATTTTAAGCAGATAAGTAGACAGTCCGCAGGACTTCATCAACTCCTCACGCCCTGCAGATGATGAACCGCCACGATTGAACGAGTATCTGTTGAAAATATCCAATGACACGACCATTGACTCTGAACCGTTAAGTGCTGCAGAGATCGCCTTTTCTTCACACGATGCATGACCTGCAATAGTCATCATATTTGCACTTTGGCACAATCCGCAGGTACCTGACATTGGATATACACTTTTTCCCTGAACACGGATAAGTGTCTTATTAAGTTCAGCGGGACTGCCGTACAGGTCCATTGTCTCACCGCCCATGCTGCACGAGGAAAATCCACATTCTGTTACCTTTAGAGAATTGAAACGAATATCGGACTCCTTGACCTGTAGCTTTGGATATGCATCATAAACACAACGGCAGATATCATAATCAGGCTCTGCCACTGATGTATATGATATTCCGTTCACGGATGCAACAAGGCTCGCCTCCCACAAATATCTGTAAGCCTCTGCCATCCTTCGGCACACGATGCTGTCCTTCATGCCCAGATCAATAAATTTTCGTTTCAGTGTCTCAGTCCTTTTATTTATCTCCTGAAGTCTCTTCCGAAGCTCACCACTCTTATCGGCTATATCAGCCGTGCTGTCCTTATCGGGCTTGACAAGACTCTCTTTTCTGTATTTTCCGCCCATTACATTTTTCACGGAACTGTAAATATACTGCAGGATTTTCTCAAGAGAAACATTTCCCTTTAATTTGCACAATTCGGTATCCTGCGAATAACTGCAGGTCTGCATTGAAGCCGTATCGGAATTCATCACTCTTTTTTCTGTCATGCCGACATTTGAAAAAGAAGCGTATGTATAATATGAGATCCGGGCAGTATTTTCCGTTTCACTGTATGCTGTAACCTTCTGAATAACATAAATAAGATTACGAACAGGATTTTCCTCTTCTGTACCTGCAAAAAGCAGTATATCCTCCTGCTGTATGCTTTCCAGTGTCAGCCCCCTGTTCGACAGCTCCGAGGATATCCACATATTTGTTTTTCCGGTAAGCATATCGGCTGTATTTCCTGCTGAAATATCCTGAATGCCTGCAATATAGTCAATATGCTCCGCCGAAAGGCAACGGTATTTCAGAGAAATAAACCTTTCAACGGCATCCCTTGCATATGTAAGACCGTTTTCATGGCAGTATCCTGCAACATACTGCATACTGTCACAGCATATAACCACATTTTTGCATTCCCAAAATGCTCCTGCTCCTATATCGGAAATATCCGGAGGCAGAAGTACTTTTCTTAATCCTTTACAGCCTCTGAATGCAAATGCCCCTATCCTCATCACGGATTCGGGTATAATTATACCTGTAAGGTCAATACAGTTTTCAAATGCTTTCAATCCGATCTCCGCAACACGCTTTCCACCAATTGTACAGGGCAGTGACACCTCACCTGCATTGCCCTTATATTTCGTGATACACACAGAATCATTCCTGATCTCGTATTCATATTCATCATTACTGTCAGGCATAAATAAAGCGTGTTCAACTACACTTGTATTTTTATTATCCCCTTCAATAAATTGCTGATAGTAAAAGGCATCATTTCTGACATGGTCTGACACTCCCGCAAAAAATACATCACCGTTTTCATCCACGCCCAACGAAAATCTGTCTCCGGACTGTATATTTACAATATTTTTCCACTCTGATACGCTGCACTGACCGCAATAGTTGTTTCCGACAGCCAAAACACTGCCGTCATCACACAGACCTATAACATGATCTGAACCGCTGCACACCTTAATGACAGACTTCCATTTTTCCATCTCGTTATTTGAGATATCCACCCGTCCTTCAACGGTCACTTGACCGTCATTTTCCCATGTTAAGGAAAAACTTCTGCAGACAATGCTGTGCGGAAGTTTTTTTCTGCCGGTTACGGCTTTGCTCCCATCCATAATTCTCTCTCCCATAGTAAATGAAAATGAAAACCATTCTGACATTCAGTATGCCATCCCTCGTCAATTCGTGCTTCATTTATAATAATTCTTGTTTTCATCTAACTCATATTATTCATATAGCCGCAACAAGATTCATTGCAAAAAATTCATCCATTTCCTCATAGCTTTTGAGATTAAAAATTTCATCTTCAGCCTGGTCTTCTTCTAATTTTGATTTGTCATCTTCCTGAGCCATTGATTTTGAGTTGTTAATGGCTTCGGAATTGTTATTATCCTCTGTATGTTTTTGCGTAATGAGCATATTCGGCTCTTCAACACTGACAAAAGGCACTTTTCTGATATCCTGAACATATCTGCTCTTTCGTATAATTTCAATCAAATCATCCAATACCTGTTCGGGGATAAGGATCAGATAGTCCGCCGGAACTTCATTGTTGTTTATATAATCCTGCAATTTCCAGCCGGCATCCATTATGACAGATTTGGCATACATCAGGTACATTTTACTGAACTGCTCCAGCATGGTAAATGTAAAATTTTCCGTGAGCTGTGCGAGCTTTGCTTTTGAATATTTTGGAGCAATATTTTTATATCTGAGCATAAGATTATCTAAATACATCAGTCTCATTTTTTCATCAGGCTCCAAAATATCATATACAATAAACTGCTTTTTGTATCTGTCCCTGATCTCAGAGGCTTTACCTTCAAAAATACATATAAAATAAAATATCACATTTGTCTGTTCAAGCAGCTTCCTTATCTGTTCTGTAAAATATCCTGCTGTTTTCTTGCTCTTAAAAATATCCGTCACACCATCAAAGCATACGGCAATCATCATTTCCTGAGACCACTCGCTTTGAACAATTTCCGAAAGCTCCAAAAACATATCCTGAAGAGCCTTCATCTTCAGTGGCTTCTCAAGCAGGCATATATCCGAAAGATTTATCTTATAATATCTGAAAACATCATCTATCACAATTTCATCGCTTATACCTTCATTAATAATATCGATCATCTCAGCAATGAAACCGTCACTGACAGTGTGCCTGCCACAGCCGGAATTCCCCGTCAGTAAAAATGACTTGCTGAATCTCCTGCTCTCATCAAAGTAATTGACCTGCGGCTGTATTTCTGGAAAATCCACTATATTACCGTCATCATCATAATTTGGTACACTGCCCCTTATAAAATTTCTGAATTCCTCATGCCCTATCATAAATTCATTAATATTATTCGCCGTTATCTTTTTATGCGAATAAAATTTCAGGTGAAACTCACATTCAAACTGTTGTATATTGACACGGCATTCATTCAATATACGGAATTCACTTTCTTTCACTGATAACACTCCTGTCTGCTCTGATATCAGGAATAGTCTTGCCGCCGAATTCGCCCGGATCAAGAACTCCAAGCTGCTTTTTTATAATAGAACGCATAGCAAGTGCAGGTGACAGGCAATATTTTTCAAATTCGTCAATATTGATATCTCCTACATCCGTCACATTTGGGAAAAGCAACTTCATAAAAGCCGTACAAATGCGTTTTACAGCCTCCGTATCTCTTGTAGCAGCATCTTTGGGAATCATCAGCAGCTTGTCAACTACAGACCTGTATACTGACTCTCCCCTGAGAAGGTGTAAGACCTCGCTGAAATACTCGGAATTCAATGCCCATCCCGATGCTTTGAGATTTTCTCTCATTTTCGGTATCTTCCAACCTTCGATGAATCCATGAAACCTGTCAAGCAGAGCCGGATCATGGAACACCTCAGGAAGATCCTTCAGCATATTTGTATTGACATCCATGCTTTCGGACGGAATATTTCCCATCAGCATGACTCCTGCATCTCCTGTGCCACGGTAATCCCCTACATGATAGCTGCCGCTTTCAAGATATCCCTTCAATGCTCCGCCCATCTCAAGAGGATCGGTAAAACGTATGCTCTGTATTTCGTCAAAAGCAACATAGTCATATTTTGACACAAGACCGTTTGTCTTTCTGCTTATATCATAAAACAATTTTGCCCTTGACATACTTCCTCCGCTTACAAGCCAGCCGTACTGGCTGAGCTGAGAAAACATATATGACTTGCCTGTTTCCTTCGGGGCAAGCTCGATAAGATTCAGCCTTTTTTCAACAAACGGGAGCAGTCTTTTCAGGACCGAGAGTTTTTCTTCCTCATCCGCATAGCCGTCAGGGGAATAGTCTATTGCACTGATGATCAAATTTATCCATTCTTCTGTGGTAAAATACTGACGCATCCTGATAAAATACTTCAGATCTATCCTGTATGGACAGAAGGGAGCAAAATCTATCAGCTTTAAAACATAGCCCTTTCCGTCATTGCTTTCATCACACATCAACCTGACAATCCCCCAGACCTCTGTGGGAGAAAGAAGATATTCCCTGTATTTTTCAATGACACTCCATTCCGCGACAGCCTCCCCCTTGTGTACAGGCACACCGAACACTGGCAGTGAAAAAAGAGCATTTTTTGTTTTCATATCGAAATCTATCCTGACTTTTGTAAGCATTTTCACCGAACAGCCATCATGGAACATATCTGCAAGATAATTATTCCACTGAGACTTTTCGGGGATTGTTTTCTTTACATATTCCGAAACCTGCTCTTCATCAATATTGCCGTCACTGTCTGAAAAACGCATAACTATCCAGTCCCTCATGAACGTGGGAATATTCATTGCTGAAAACAGCTTTGTTCTTCTCGGCGATTTGAGGACAATCATATTCTTAAAATACTTTTTTATCTTTTCCTCAGAAGTCATCTGAATATTATTTTCCATCATATATCAAAATCCTTGTTTACAACGATAGGTTTTGCGAACCTTGCCGTGAAATTGCCTATATAGCCATCCCTGCTGCTGACAAATACCTCTGCTTCTTCCTCCTGTTCGGGCTTATAGTGGAAACTGTATTTTTCATCTGCAAATTCAGTTGCATAATTATCACCGTTTATGCAGGCAACAACATCTGCAGCATTTTTTTCAAGATAGAATGTTATCTCTGCCATTTCAGACTGCGGATCTACAATAAATTCGTCATTGACGGTATATACAGGTTCACCTGACGGATTTTCGGGCTTATTGCTTTTTTTCTGTTCATCCTCAGGAATCTCCTGCACAGCTTCACTGACACTGACGGTATCATTACTTTCATAAAGTGTATCAACGTCAACATCATCCGTATCGGTAACAGACTTTATATCCTTCTCCCATTTGCGGAGATCCCTGAGAATCGTTTCCTTCGGGGAAGGCTTGAATTTTTCCAGAATCGAATTGAATTTTGAACGTGACAGCTTGTACTTGCCCGATGAAAGCGTCTCCACAGCAAGACTCGACACTTTGAAAAGCTCCATCAGTTCATGGAAAAGCGTTTTCTTGATGCCCGCAGCAAGACGCTCTATATCACGATAATTATAATGGTTTGTCTTTTCTGCCATTTCCTCAAAGGTAAAACCGTTCTGAAGCTGGATAATTCCTTCAAAATGCTTACGGAAGGCTGCTTCTCTCGCTGCCTTGTCAGGAAGTGGAACTCTTACTATCTCTGCCCTGTCAAGCATCGCAGCATCAACACGATTAGGATAGTTTGTAGCCGCGATGAATATAGTACGGGAATCGGCACTATGTATGCGATTGTAGCCCGTAAGAAACTGGGTAGTGATATTGGCTGCATACTCAGGAAGATTCGGAAGCGACCTGTTTTTGCAAAGACTGTCAACTTCATCAATGAACACAATGCACGGAGAATTTTTCTCTGCTTCTTCAAACAGCCTTGTCACATTCTTTTCGGCTACACCAACATAACGGCTGATAATATCCGATCCCTGTATTGATATATACTTATATTCCTTATCCATCAGTTCATGTGCAAATGCTTCTATTATATAAGTCTTGCCGCAGCCGGGAGGTCCCACGAAGAAATAAGAATTCAGCTTCGGAATATGCAGATATTCCATAAGATCCTGTGCTTTTGCATCTTCAATACAGCTTTCCAGTTTTTTCTTTAAATCGTACATACCCGAAACGTCCTTGAAAGAATGTACAGGAGCATCCTTGTACCATGTTCTCGCTACCCTGTCCAGCTCAAGCTCCTCACCTGATTTTTTACCGTTTCCGTTATCGCCGGTATAATTTTCATTTTTAATAGGTTTTCCACCTTTTGAAGAACTTGAACGTCCGTAAGAAGAATCTAATTCCTCCCTGATCTTCATAATTTCATAATCAAGGCGATTTTTTTCTCTGATATGATGATCTTTTTCTGCCCCTGTCGTCTGTGTGGACATTTCATACTCAAGATCGGCAGCCTGCTGAAGATAACTGCACTTTTCATCGAGTTCAACAACGGCACGAGCCTGCCTTTGTAAATTTTTGCATCTGTTTTCCTTTTCAAGAAGAATCTTTATAATATCTTTCTGCATTTTATCACCTCATCACATATTTGACGGTAGATCATCAAGATCGCTGTTCATATCATCAAGATCAGCATATACTTTTTCTCCTCGAAGAACTTGCGGCTTACCTTTTTCACGGGCATTCACCGTCTGCTCCTGTGCGATATGAGTCACTTCCTCCGGATCTATCTTGAATATATCGCCACGACTAACCGCTCTCAATATATCTTCACCAACCGAATATTCGGCAACGGAATCCTCTACAAGAAAGTCTGCAGCAATACCATCCATATTTTCATCTTCAAGAAGCTCATCTATCGGCTTTCCATAATACTGTTCCATTGCCGCAACAGAAATATCACCCTTCATTTCCATTTTTGTTTTTTCTATCCAGAAAGCAAGCCTTGTCATTATACTTGAGCCTGTTGATATAGCATTAATAGTTTTATAGCCGTTGGTAAGATCCCTCATGATCTGAAACCATTCCTGTTCGTCAGCAAGATCATCAAGTCTGTCTATTGCATTACACACTACCGCAAGTGCATAAGCGGCATTTTTTGAAGCTCTCATATATTTGTCAAGATCTCTCTGCTTATTGGGATAATTGTCACTTGAACGGGTATAATTATACTCCTTGTTAAATCTTATGATCCTTCTCAGTATCTTGTCACGCTGGATATATAAATTATCCCTTGCAGTAGAAATGGCCATATCAAGCTGATTGCGTTTAAGATAATCCGCAAACCATGCTTCATCGGCATATTTGTCGGTAGCTTTTTTTTCTCTCTTTGAAAATCCGCTTAATGCATTATTTGTTTCAACAAGATTTTCTGTTTTCTGTTCTATTTTTTCTATCTTCTTCTCTGCTTTTTTTATCTGAAGGTTTTTCTTGAAATTATCAAACATGATCAATATTCTCCTTATTCTTCAACTTCCAATTTATTAAGATTTCCGACCTCTTCGTAATCCGTTTCAATATCCATTTTTTGCTGTTTAGCCTTGCGTTCCTTGAGTTCGTTTGCCCTCTTTGTAATAGCACGTTTCAGTGCTTCCTCCTCCTCGTCCAGTTTCATCTGAGCAAAAATATCCTGTGTGCTATGTGCGACAGACTGTCCCATAAGAGGATTATTCTGAGCCGACTTCAAAAGAGAATCTATCTTTTCATTAAGCTGCTGATTATGTATAGCACGTTTTTCGAGTTCCTGTGCATTTTTGATATTACGGGTATTTATTTCCTCAAGCATTTTGATATGAGCTGCTGCATCATAGGTCTTGCCACTTTTGATAAATGCCTTTTTCAGTTCAGTCAGCATTTCATTGATACCGTTCCTTAGCTCCGTAAGTGCAAGCATTGCGGAGCTGATCTCATAGCTTTTCAGATAGGTACGTACAAGAACAGTTTTTGCATCAAAGATGATAGGATAATACTGACGAATAACATTGCTGCCGTTAGGTATCTGCTGCATTGCACCCTTCATGTCCAGGTTCATAAGCTGTTGGCGAAGCTTCTCAGGAACCGTTTCCATAGCATCTCTTTTCTCAACCCATAACAGCTTTGCTTTCTTGTATTCGTCATCATTCAACTCAAGCTCCTCCAACAATTCATAATAATTGTCTATATCCTTTATGAGCTGTTTAGCTACCTTGGAAACAACCTCCATACGAGTATGAAAAACCTCAATGGGATCCTGATCTTCAAAGGTAACAGGCTTGCTGTATGCGACCTTCAGAACATACTTGAACACATCGAAGCAGGCATTCACTTTGATTTTTCTGCCTTTTTGGAGAGCTTCCTCAAGCTGATCCACATAAACATCAAAACCATTTTCAAAAACCAGATTTGCTCCCGAATCGATTGCCTCAGAAGAAGCCTTTTCACTGAACAGAACTGACAGCTTTGAAATATTTTTGATATATGTGTCAGTATCTTTATCAAGAATATAGATACTGTCATAAATATAGGCATCCTCTTCACCATCACCATTATCTTTGGGATTGAAGTTATTGTACAGACTACGGCGTGTTTCCATTTCCTGAACAACACTGGAGCTATTGGGATTCAGCTTGAGGTTTTCAAGAGCAGCCTTGTAGCGTTCCTCAAGTTTTTGAAGACGCTCTTCATTTTTTAATGCTTGTTTTTTCATTTCTCTTGACACATCGATATCATTGGCAAGAGAATATAATTTATTATTGAAGATTTCCTGAGCCTTTCTTGTTTCATCCAATTTTTTCTGCTGTGACGCCACATTGTCCGCATTCTCCATTGCGGCATTCACCACTGAAACTGCTGCTGAAGTATTGGTAACAGAGGGTTGTGTTGTTTTTGGTGTTGTTTTTGGTTTTCTTCCAAATAAAGCCATCGTTCATTACTCCTTGCTATTTATTTTATATCTTTGCGGCTTTTTTAAAATACCTTCGCAGTGATTCTTATGTAAGTGAAAACTGTTCCGACATTTCAAATGAATCCTGATTTCCTACTACTATTGCACAGTTGAAACCTGCTTTAAGACATATACCGATTTTTTTATGACTGATGTTCTTTGAGGGTACAATGGTTACCGTTTTATATTCCTTTTTGCCTTTTTTATCAATGAGCAATTCCAATTCAAATTTTCTCTTTGATTCAATTTCCTCAAATTCCATATTCAGCCATTGTATCTTGTCAATTGTAAGTTCAACAGCATCTGCGAGCCTGACATATTCAGAACCTTTTTCGGATAATTTTCCGTTTTCTGCCTCATAATTATAAATATTGACACTGACAGATACATTGTCCAGATATTTATGCCTCGTTTCCCTGATAACATTTGCCCTTACATTGTCATCCCCCGCAAGTGTAGGCAAACCGCAGATATTGCAGCTTGCTTTTCCATCTTTAAGTTCCATTCCACAACATAAGCATTTCATTGTTCATTCACTATCCTTTCGATTTTTGATATGGTCTCAACATAACTATGCTGCAATTTCATCAGACTACCTGCAATATCATCTATCATAACTTCAAACTCCAGCTTCTTTTCTTTAAACTTTGTTTCCATTCTGTATAAATGTCCGACAGGTACATCCGTACCGAAAATATCTCTGATACCGCTGCTGTAAAGCTGCAAGACTCTTTCATATGATTTTATTTTTTCTCTTTTTTTACGGCAGTCTTCAGAGTCAAAGAATTTTTCAAGTATTGACCTTTCCTTTTGATGATCCTCCAGCTCCTGCTCCAGCTTTGCTTTTTCCACATTCAGGTTATGTATCTTTTCATTAAGTTCATTGCTAAGCTGCTGGATATTATCTGCCTGCTGCTTGCTTTCGGCATACTTTTTGCGGGTATCGGCAAGAGTATTGTTCAGTACCGTTATCACCTTGCTGATATCATCCGTATCCTGCTGCAGCTTTTTCAGTTCATCCTGCTTGTTTACGACATTTCTTTCAGATTCCATAATATCTGCTTTCATTTTTCTTATATTATTTTGAAGCCCCGAATCCGTATTCTGAATCTCCGCAAGATGTAAATTCAGATTGGCAATTTCGGCATTACGGTCACTGATACAGCTATTCAAATTATCTATCTCAACGTTTAGCTTATCCTGATCAGATTGTATATCTGCAAGTCTTTTATCGGCATCAGCTTTATCGTTTTGCATAACGGCAAGCTTTTGTCTGATAGTATCAATATCCTTGACGGCACGATCTATATCATTCTGAATCATACTAACGTTGGAGTTCTCTACAGTAAGCTCCTGTATTTTTTTCTGATACTGTGCAGTCAGTGATTCGATCTGATTTTTGATATCCTGAATTTTTATATCATTCTGCGAGATAAGATTCTGCAATTTTTCGGATTCGCCCTGTGCTTTTTTGATCTGCTGTTCACGGAGAGAAAGATTGCTCGAAAGCATTGCTTTTTCCTGTTCTTTTTTCTTGTATTCACCGGTACGTTCAGAAAGGCTCAGGGTAAGCTCATCACATATCTGCTTTTCCTTGGCAATTTCGGATATTTTTGTCTGAAGCTCTGCTTTTTTGGCAGCAGCAGCTTCTTCATACTGCCTGAATTTATCATTGATACGGGCAATTTCATCATCAAGAGCCTGCTTTTTAGCAAGCTCATCTGAAACCTGAATTTTAACCGTTTGCAATGACTGTTCTGCCTGACTGCTGCTTTTAACAGCATCTGACAAACTCCGGTTCTCACTCTCGATCTGTTCCTGGATATCAATTATATTCTGCTCTACAGTACACCGTTGTGTACTTACCGAATTCAATTCATTATCAAGCTGAGAATATCTCTGCCTTGCCTCGTCAAGTTCTTTTTTAAGCTCCGAGAATTTTTGTTCATGAGATAAGACCTTTTGATGACAAACATCGTATGCATTTTTCTCGGAAGCTATATCCTGTTCAAGGGACTGTATTTTTGCAAGCTCACTTGCAGTCTGTGCTTTGAGAGTTGTAAGTGTCTGTGAAGCCTGACCGCTGTTTTGATGTGCATTTGTGAGATCCTGTTTGGCTGCATCAATCTGGGATCTGATATCACCTATATTCTGCTGCTTAGACCTGAGTTCGGCATTCACACGTTCAAGCTCATTGTTAAGCTCAAGACAATATTTTTCGTTTTCACTGTATACTTTCTTTAAATTTTCAAGTTCCTTACTGTTTGTTCCTATTTTTTCCTGACAAGACATTATATTGCTTTGCTTTAAGGATATCTCTCCTTCAATGGATCTTATCCTTTCAGATTCGTCTGCTATCTGTGCATTGACCTCTGCAAGCTTCTGAGAAGCCTGTATACCTTGCTGACGGGCATCCGACAATTTCTTTTTGGCAGCATCTATATTCGCCTGAATATTTGCAGAATTTTTCTGCTGTTCCTGCAAATCACCGCAAATTTTCTGGTATTCTCCGTTGATCTGATTACATTCCTGCTCAGTCTGTTCATACTGTCGTGTGATCTTCTGAAGCTTTGTCCGGGTTTCCTTTGTCAGACTGCGGCATTGTTCAAGATCACGGTCACAGGTCATGATCTCATTGTCAAGCTGTTTTTTCCTGTCCGTTTCATTGCCGATCTCACTTGTAAGAGAAGCAATTTCCTGTTTTGCCCGCATAACAGTATTTTCGACAGACTGCTTTTCCTTTGAAAGCCTCAGAACAGCTTCCTGAATGGTATCAAGTTCATTTTTCTTTTCAAGTATATCAGCAGTCAGCAGATCAGCTTCCTGCTGTTTGGCCTGTTTTTCGGAGATAATTTGTTCCTGATGCTTTTTTTGCCGACAAAGCTCTGACACATCAACATCGGGAATATCATTCAATGTTCGTTCAAGCTCATCTATACTGTTGACGACCTGTATTATCTCCTCCTGCTGTTCCTGCTTCTGAAGTATAACCGCATTGTATGCCTTTTCCTTTTCCTTAAGCTCCATATTGACCGATGCAAGCTGAGAGACCTCTGTTTCCAGCTTTTGTATCATATCAATTTTTTCCTGTAAACTTTTTTTGGTCTGCAAGATTTTTTCCTTGCGTTTGTCGGGCATTGTTCCCGACAACACCTTATCTGCCGAAACAGAATTGAGTGAACGGCACAGTGAAAGCCACAGTGACACTTCTTCATCACTCAATGAGAAATTCTGCAGTTCCTTGTCGGTCTCATCCATAACGTCATGAAGAATATCGACCAAAAGTGTCAATATTTCAGTAAGCTGAACGTCATCTTCGGAAACCCTTTCAAACAGTCTAAGGTCTCCCCGTATTTTACGGAATTTCACACTTGATCACCTCATGTTTTTTTGATAACTGTATTCTGGAAACTTTCTTTAAAAGTTTTCAGCGGTATAACTGCTGCCGGTTTTTCTTCAGGTCCTCTGTGTTCTGGATCATTATTATAATTATATATATGCATAGTGATGCGTTCTCTTGCATCAATAGAAAATCCTACGACTACCACAAATCCGCAGTTGACGGTTCTGAGACGCTTTGCAAGCTCCTTTATCGGTTTCATGGGCGGCATATGGGATTTTTTGTTCTTTGTGAAATTGACAAGAAAAGTATCAAGTGTCGTCAGCATCATTGGAGCGATATCCCCGTCATCATCATGCGAGAAATACACTTTATCCGGAACATATTCATCACCGAAATTTATCGCATAACGCTCATATATCTTTCCGTCTGCAAAATATGTAAACATACCTATACCAAACTGGGCAACATAACACACACTCATCACATCTGCCGCAAAAAGGCTTGCACCGTGTGCTATCGCTTTTTCACGCTCTGCCTGCCTGCTGATAAGATCCTTTTCCTTTGCACCGAAAAGCCCTGACTGAAAAAAATTCGTAAAATATTCTTTTATCTGTTGTCTAACAAGATAAAAATTGCAAAATCCTCCCACAAGTGCTATATGGATATTTTCATCTTCACGGGAAACATCAGCGGTCGTTTCGATCAATACCTCATTCAGAACATCATATATCTCCTTGTTATACACTTCCTTGAGCTGGAGATAATTTACTTCAACTTCTTTTCCGTTATAATAAAAAGATGTGAGCACCTCATCTTTAAGCATTGAAACGGATAGCTGATTTTCTTCAAATATTTCTTCTACTTCACCGGAATTTGACACAAGCATATCCTCAAGATTTTTCACTGCTTTATTGAAATCCTCACCGATAATAATCGTTTCATCCTCACCGCAGGCATCTTTTATTGCCCGTTTCACAACTGCTTCCTGATAGGCAATCCCCGCTTTTCCTATTTCTCCTTCGGTATTCTGTCCTCTGCCGCTTCTCATTTCAGGCTTTATCATGAGTCTGTTGTTCTTTTCGTGACGTACACTTACAAACGCTGTATCCAATGTACCTCCGCCATAATCGATCACCAGAATATTTCCGTCAAGTGTACGTTTACTTACTTTATTTTCCTCTTTGTTTTCATAACACCATACACCGTATGCAGCGGCATTCGTCGGCTCACTGACAATCTTTACATCACCTATTTTGTCACTTGCCCTCATGCATATATCTCTCAGGATACCTCTGGAATCAATCGTTTCCATACTCTGAAACCAACATTCCGGAGCTCCGAGCACAAGCATCCCGATCTCATCTTCTTCCTCATTTTTCAGTGTATTCGTAATAACATATCTCAAAAATAATTCTGTGATATGTTCAGGTGTATTGATATCATCATAATTTCTTTTTCTCAGTTCCGATTCGCTCATCTGCCCGTTGAGCAGCATCTTGAAGCCTCTGAATACTACCGTATTTGGTGTACCTATCTTATTTCTTGCGACCGTACCATAAAAATATTTCTGTGTCTTCGTATTATACACAACGATAGACGGATAACTGAATGTAAGGTTATCAGGCTGGATTGTTTCGGGTATGCCGTTCCTGTAAACAGAGACCATCGTATATGTACTTCCAAAATCTACTCCCAGATTTATCATTCTTCATTAACTCCTCATAAAAAAATCATCAGACATTCATATGCAGTATATTAATCTTATAGTTTTTATTTCACTTTTGTCGCCGCTGTACAGTATATCAACAGCCTCGTTGCACGTCCTGCAGGCTTGCTCATAATCAAAATAACGATCTACAGACTGTTTCCTGCAATATTTTATCAGTTCCATTCCTTGTTCTACCTGAAGCTCGCCTGTCTCATTGAAAGAATCATTTCCACAGCAGCTTTCTGCATGATCCTTACACAGATCAAACAACGCAAACAGTACTTCTATGCAGCAGTCATCCCACTTGTTCCATTCTCCCTTTCGTGAAAGGTCGGTATATAATTTATTAAGCTCCTCGGCATATTTCGGATTTTCAAAGAAATGATGTGGAAGATCTGCTTTATTGTTTGACGATACATAGGAAGGTTGTCTGAAAAATTTTATCATAGAGATAATATAATCCATCTTTTCCTTTCCTATGTCATAACGCTGCTGTAACAGAATCTCCCTGTATTTCAGCATCTGCTGGACTATTGCAGGATCGGAATGACTTTCCGAAAAATATCCTATATAGGAATAGCTTTCATCAATCATCCAGCGTTTTTTCAGTTCATATATATCATATGTCTTTTCGCTCAGATAAATCTCCCTGAGCCAACGCATAAAACCTCTTTTTCCGACATCATAAGCCAAAGAAGAAAATCGTCTTGTCCGATTACCGTCCAAAACAGAACTGCCTTCCTTATATTTGCTGCGAAAATGATAATTGCCATACCACGCCTGTACTGCAAATGCCGCAAATTCAGGAGGATACATTTCTGCCATTTCTTCTTTTCTCGCTCTCAAGAATTTATATCTTACAACATCAAGGACTTTATCATAAGAAAACTCGTTCCATACCATCATTCTGTCACCCAACGCTTTTTTGAGAAGAGCGTATGTAATGACCATTTTCGGCAGTTTTTCAATATCGGCAGGGCGGAATTCATTTAAAAGCTCAGGAAACAGCTTTCTTTCAAAAAATATGCTTCTGTCATTTGCGTCATACTGGTTTTTAGAATTATACTTATGTGATGATTCAACAAAATACTTGTCATTTTCTGCCGCATCAACGCTTCCGCAAAGAACAATTATATTTGAATGATTATCTTTTTTCATTGCGACCAGCTTTGCCATATTATCACGATTTTTACACAGCATATCGAACTCGTCTATATGCATTACAAATGCCACACTGCTGTTTGTCTTCATAAATTCCAATATTTCCGAGATACCTTCCTGCATATCATCCCATAATTTCGCAGATGACTTCTCTCTGCAGACATTTGAATCATGTTCATAAAAGAAATGCTCTTTTGAACGCATATCGTCATTGTTGTTTCGGCTGAAAAAACTAAAGCTCCCCCAAAATCCTGAAGAAGATGCTGTATTTTCTGTTTTTTTCAAAGACATGTTTGTCAATTCCATAACATATTCACTGCTGTTGGGCACTTTAATTATATGAGCAATATACTTATAGCTGTTCGTGCGAAGGCAATACCACAAATAAGTATCAAAATCCATTTTCACCAGTGATGATGTATAATATTCATCATTCATATTAGCAAATACGAAATGAAAAAGTTCAGATGCTGAAAACACTCTTTTCTCACCTCATCAATATATAAAATCTGTACCCTGTCTATAGAAATAAGACTTACTTATATCATCAGTATGTATAATTATACCTCTTTTTTTGATATAATGTCAACTATTATTATCTAATTTCATAAAAAATTCAATTATATAACTATTATTAAATTGTATTTATCTTCTTACGAAAATTTGAAAAAAGTTTTGATTTTCCATCACTTATTCCCTTCAAAATATTTTTCAAAAAGAGAGTAATTATTATTTTTATCGACAAACTTAATATTCAATCTTTGAGCATATTCAAAAGCAAATGAATTTGTATCTCCCCATATCTCGATCAAAGCAGAAGGATTTCCTATTCCGAAAGCACATGAACCTATTTGTTCTACACTGTTGGGAATAAATACACCTTTCATATCAGAACAATTTGAAAATGCTCCGTCCTGTATTCTTACAACATTATACGGAACAGAATAATAGCCTTTTTTCTTTGGAGGACAGCATATAAGTATGTGTTTCTGTTTATCAAACAAAACACCGTAAGAATCAGATGAAAAATATAAATTACCAGAATCAACACCAATCTTTTCCAAATTCCTGCATGAGCACAGATCTTCACCCCAGGGACAATAAAAAACATCGTTGTCATCAGAAGCATTATATGGATAAAGATTTCTGACACTGTCAGGAATCTTTATACTTCGCAAATTATGACAATTCAAAAAAGCCTCGTCTTTTATGCTTATGACACCTTCAGGGATAATGTAATCTCCGAATTTTGCTTTCGGATAAATCATCAATTCGGTTTTTGCTTTATTAAACAAAACACCATCATATGATGAATAAGAAACATTATCTTTATTTACATTTATGCTGTTCAGATTAACCAGATTTTTAAACACATGATTTTCTTTATTGATCTTAACATTGCCGGAAATATATATTTCTTTTACAGCATCTTTATCCGTAAAATCAAAAATTCCTTCTGCAACATCGGTTACAGTTTTCCCGCCAATAACACTTGGAATTTTTATCTTTCGTGGCTTGTTCCCCATATAATATAACAATTTAATATCACTATTTTTCACAATATACTCAAATTCTTCAGCAAAATGAAGAAGATTTTCTGAATTCGGCAATGTTTTAACAGCATTCTCCAAAGAATTGATTTTTGGTCTGATATCTGAAACGCTGTTTGTGAGACCAACCTGAAAAGTTTTTGAAGATTCCTTTACAGCATTAAGTTCTCTTTTTAAATCGGCAATTTTTGTTTCATACTCTTGTACAACAGAACCAATGGTCTGGTATATTTTCTTTATATTTTCCATATCAGTTATGTGCTTTTCAAATGAACCTGCTGTATAGGTTTTTCCGTTTGACGATATGCCTGCCGTCAGATCATTTTTTGCTGATATATCTGCTATATCTCTCCATGCAGAAACATCACACTGATGATAAGTATTATCTCCCCATGCCACAACAGTACCGTCTGATTTCAGACCAACAACATGATGATCTCCGCTGCATATTTTTATAATATCTATCCATTGACGGGTATCGAAATTTTTATTTCCCTTGACAGATACTATACCTTGGGAATTCAATACAACAACAAAACCATCACAGATACAAATATTCGGAGTGACCTGGAAATATTTCTTTTTTAACTGTTTTTTGTCTTCTCCCGTCAGCATAAAAAATGTCTTTATTTCTTTCATTTCATCCACCCTCAATATTGAATATACATGTATTTTCTGAATTTCTTAAAACAAAAATCCCCTATAACTTTTACATTATCGGGGGATATACACTTTTCTGATATTAACCTTATGTGCCGGTAAAAATAAAATATATCAACAAAAGAAATTCAAAATTTTCAATATATACGATTATACATCTTTTTTCAGCATTATGTCAACTATTATTATTCAACTTCACAATACAGGTTTGAAGTATGATTGTACGAAAATTGCAATAGGAAAAGAAACAGAGCCTGCAAGAACATTGCAGACTCTGTTTTATCAATGACCGGAATTTTTGCCGCACATACCATTGCAGCCCGAACAGCCGCCGTTACAGCCACTGCATTCACATATATTTTTGCCATGTTTTTTTCTGCGTACCAAATAAACTATATCAAGAATAATGACTGCAAAAACAATGACTGATATAATAATTGTTGAAATATTTTGAGAGATGAATTCAAACACAGCTTTTCACTCCTTATGCAGCGTGATGATGTAATTTCTCTTTCGGGGCAGGTCTGAACAACATATAGCACATAAATCCCAATACCGCAAGGGCGAATATAAGACCAATAACATTTACACTGCCCGTAAAGATACTGCCTATCTGGAATATCATAAGAGATACGGCATATGCAAATACACACTGATAGCCGATTGCAAAAAGCGTCCATTTCGGATTGTTCATTTCTCTGCGAATTGCACCAATAGCCGCAAAGCAGGGAGCACACAAAAGATTGAATGCAAGGAAAGCGTATCCTGCCAACGGTGTAAGTCCTTCAAAATCAAGTACACCAAATACTCCTACTACTTCCTCTTTTGCAACAAGTCCCATTACAGTTGCAACAGTTGCAGTTGAGTTTCCGAATCCCAAAGGTGCGAATATCCAGCAGATAGAATTGCCGATTGCGGAAAGGATGCTTAAACCGTCATCACCGAATTCCGAATAATAGCCGAATACACCGTTGTTCCATCCGAGAGAATTGAGCAGCCATATAAGAACGGATGAAAGCAAAATTACCGTACCCGCTTTCTTGATGAAAGACCATGCTCTTTCCCATACTGAACGCATGACATTGCCAAATGTCGGCAGATGATATGCAGGAAGCTCCATTACAAACGGAGCAGGATCACCTGCAAATGGTTTTGTCTTCTTGAGCATAATACCTGAAATTATTATTGCGGCAACTCCAAGGAAATATGCACTCGGTGCTACCCACCATGAACCTCCGAAAAGTGCAGCCGTCAGAAGTGCGATAATAGGCAGCTTTGCACCGCACGGGATAAACGTAGTCGTCATGATCGTCATACGTCTGTCACGCTGACTTTCGATAGTCCTTGAAGCCATGATTCCGGGGATGCCGCAGCCTGAACCTACAAGCATAGGAATGAATGACTTGCCCGAAAGTCCGAAACGTCTGAACACACGGTCAAGTATAAATGCGATTCTTGCCATATATCCGCATGATTCAAGTATCGCAAGGAAAAGGAACAGCAAAAGCATTTGCGGAACAAATCCCAGAACCGCACCTACACCGCCTATGATACCGTCAAATACAAGACCATGGAGCCATTCAGAAGTATTCTCAAAAAGCGGTTCAAGAAGTGCGGGAATACCGGGTATCCATACACCGTAATCTGCATTGTCGGGCAGACCTTCTGCATCATCGCCTGTTGCCTCATCATATATATCAGCGAAGGTATATTCCAAACCGTTTTCTTCGTAATATTCTATTACGGAATCGGCATAAGTACCGTATGCTTCATCAAAGTCACCGAAGCTGCCGTCTTCTATTGCCGAGTAAATATCCTCTGCGCCCAAAACATCAGCGTCAGCGGCAGTTTTTATTTCTTTTTTGAACTCGTCAGACCAGATATTTTTCTCTGCATACTCGTCCATGGCACTGTCGTATTCATCACGACCTATCCCGAACAGATACCAGCCGTCACCGAATACACCGTCATTTGCCCAGTCTGTAACTATCGTTCCAAGTGAATCCCCCCACGGCATCGGTACAGGCATCATAACAAATGCATATATCAAAAACATTATAACTGCAAATATCGGTAATGCAAGGATACGGTTGGTGACAACTCTGTCTATTTTATCAGATACCGTCAATGCACCCGCTGATTTTTTCTTATAACATTTCTTTAAAACAGTCGTAATATACTCATATCTGTCATTGGTAATGATACTTTCTGCATCATCGTCCAGTTCCTTTTCGGCGGCAGCAATATCTTTTTCCATGTGTGAGAGTTTTTCTTCTGATATTTTGAGTTTCTCAATGATTTTTTCGTCACGCTCGAATATTTTGATTGCATACCATCTCTGCTGTTCTTCAGGCATATCGTGAAGTACGGCTTCTTCAATGTGTGCGATAGCGTGTTCGACAGATCCCGAAAATGAATGCTGCGGAACGGTCTTTTCACCTTTTGCGGCAGATATGGCAGTTTCGGCAGCATTTGTCACACCGTCACCTTTGAGAGCCGATATTGGCACTATTTTACAGCCGATAGCCTTTGAAAGTTCCTCAATTTTGATGGTATCACCGTTTTTGCGTACAACGTCCATCATGTTGAGAGCAATGACAACGGGTATTCCTAATTCGACCAATTGTGTTGTCAGATAGAGATTTCTTTCCAGATTGCTTGCGTCAACGATATTCAAAATAACATCAGGCTTTTCGTCAACAAGATAATTTCTTGCAACGATTTCCTCGGGAGTGTACGGTGACAAAGAGTATATTCCCGGCAAATCCGTTATAGTAACATCACTGTGTTTTTTGAGTTTACCCTCTTTTTTCTCAACGGTAACTCCGGGCCAGTTTCCGACAAACTGATTGGCACCAGTCAGGGCATTGAACAAAGTTGTCTTACCGCTGTTTGGGTTACCGGCAAGAGCGATTTTTACAGCCATAATTTTTCACCTTTCCTTTTTACTCTATTTCGATCATTTCCGCATCGGCTTTTCTCAATGAAAGTTCATAGCCTCTCACGGTAATTTCAATGGGATCGCCGAGCGGTGCAAACTTGCGGATATATATTTCGGTATTACGGGTAATGCCCATATCCATAATCCTACGCTTGACAGCACCCTCACCGTGAAGTTTGACAACCTTAACCTTGTCGCCTGCCTTGGCATCTCTGATCGTCCTCATAAACTGTTCCTTCTTTCACACCATGATTTTTTTTGCCATGTCACTGTTGACGGCAATTCTTGAATTTTTGACATCAAGAATAACATTTCCCGCAAAAGTATTTACGATTTTTACGGTACTTCCTGCAATCAATCCCAAATCTTCAAGATGTTTTTTGACATCGGGTGAACCGCCCACTTTTTTAATGACCATATCTTCACCCGTATTTGCCAATGTCAAAGGTATCATCTTTGCTTCCTCCTTTGAATTGATAGTTAGACAGATAAAATTAAATAAAGCTAACCGATGAATAGTTTAACACATCTAATTTGCGTTGTCAAGTCCTTTTATAAAAAATATAAAATAATTATTTTTTAGCGTTTTTACTCACACACCTCATGCGAGGTGTGACGATCTCGTCTTACGTTATGGATAAACTTAACGGTATTTCTACTCACACACCTCATGCGAGGTGTGACAAGCTCGGAGCATACATCTTCAAAACTGACTTCACATTTCTACTCACACACCTCATGCGAGGTGTGACGCTACTCTTTAAGGGTTGCAGGTCTTGCTACTCTTTGTTTCTACTCACACACCTCATGCGAGGTGTGACAGAGTTTGGTGACTCCGAAGCAGATTACACGAACGTTTCTACTCACACACCTCATGCGAGGTGTGACATTTGATGCGTCCATTGCCAATGTTGCAAACAATTCAATTTCTACTCACACACCTCATGCGAGGTGTGACGTCTTTGAAATCGCTGTCTTTGATTTCATTTCTATTTCTACTCACACACCTCATGCGAGGTGTGACATTCAGACATATAAACATTCAACCACTCCTATTTCATTTCTACTCACACACCTCATGCGAGGTGTGACGCCTTTCCATTTCGGTTTTAGTACCGCCATAGCCATTTCTACTCACACACCTCATGCGAGGTGTGACCGGTTTAACGATTCTTTGAAACGTAAATCCGTTGAATTTCTACTCACACACCTCATGCGAGGTGTGACCGGGTGTTGCCGCAGGTTCTGCAACGATTACAGCATTTCTACTCACACACCTCATGCGAGGTGTGACGACCAAAATTTGAAAAATATCGGCTTGTCAAGGATTTCTACTCACACACCTCATGCGAGGTGTGACGGGCTTTGCAAAATCTGTATTCATAGACAATGCAGACATTTCTACTCACACACCTCATGCGAGGTGTGACAAAAATGTTATCGGATTCGCGCAAAAGGGCAAATCAGATTTCTACTCACACACCTCATGCGAGGTGTGACACATTGAGTTTGTCAAAAAGCGTGGCAGAGTGACGATTTCTACTCACACACCTCATGCAGGTGTGACCCATAAGCTCGGAAATTTGACGAAATATATAACATTTCTACTCACACACCTCATGCGAGGTGTGACTCAGGAGGTGCTGATAATGGCATACGCAAATAAAAATATTTCTACTCACACACCTCATGCGAGGTGTGACTAAA
>CADCDE010000018.1 GCA_902800065.1 uncultured Ruminococcus sp. | reverse complement strand
CTACTCACACACCTCATGCGAGGTGTGACACAACCGTTACACCGTCAAAAATTGGCATTCAGGATTTCTACTCACACACCTCATGCGAGGTGTGACTTGGAGTATTGCAAGACATGGATTTTATCTGCTTATTTCTACTCACACACCTCATGCGAGGTGTGACCAGCATCTGTTTTTGTATCAAAGGTCAGAGATTTATATTTCTACTCACACACCTCATGCGAGGTGTGACTGTATCTTTTGCGGATAACATACTCATGGCGGAATTTCTACTCACACACCTCATGCGAGGTGTGACCTACAAGAAAATAATAGCAAAATTGCTTTAATTTTGCATTTCTACTCACACACCTCATGCGAGGTGTGACGTATCAAGTTAATATCTGCCAACAAGTGGATAACATTTCTACTCACACACCTCATGCGAGGTGTGACCCAGTGCAGAAGATACGCAGGCTCTCAAAGATGATTTCTACTCACACACCTCATGCGAGGTGTGACGGCTTTGGAGTTTCGGTGCTTCTGATACTTTTGCATTTCTACTCACACACCTCATGCGAGGTGTGACCTTTCGTGTATCTGTTCATCGGTCATATATCTGAATTTCTACTCACACACCTCATGCGAGGTGTGACCGCAATATATAGTATAATAAAGCTATTTCACCACAATATATTGTTTCTCACACACTCCATAAGGCGGACTATCTGAATTATTTTTCTAATTCAGAACTATAAATGCTGAAATATTTATATTTTTCAGGCGAACCTCTGCGGGTTTTCAGCGTCACCTAAGGTTCGCACATCATTTCAGATGATTATCACCCCTTCGGGATCGTATGTATTTTTGGCTCCGATATGCTCTATTCGATGTTTCCAGTTGTTACCGAGATAATAGAATCTCAGGCTGTCATTGTCTTTATCTATTATATCCTCTAATCTGCTTTTCAATTTCATGAAAGCAGAATAATCAAGGTCTGCTTCAAAAACGGAATTTTGTACACGCTGAGCATGATTCTGACATTCCCTTGCCACTTTTCTCAGACGTTTTTTTCCACCCTCATCGGATGTCGAAACATCATAGCTTATAAGCACCATCATAATTATATCACCTACTTCAGCAGAAAACAAGGATATTCATCTATATCCCCTCTTATATACTTTGCCAGAAGATTACTTTGAACATAGGGAATCATACCGAACTGTATTTTTTGTTTAAGATACGGGTGCATATATTCTGTTCTTTTCTTTTCCTGCCAGCGTGTGATAACTTTTTTTCTTCCGCTTTCATTCAGCCATATTGCACCTGATACCTGCTTCTCAAAGTCATCCTCGGACACTATTCGGAGGTTGACTGTTGACAGCACAAATCGTTCAACAAGACATCGTGTTTCTTCAACAAGGTCACAGGCAAGTGAACTGCGTCCGCTGCGAAGTGTATGCATATAGCCGATATAGCTGTCCAGACCGACTGTTTCGAGAGCCGCCGCAAATTCATTGGTATACAGTGTATATACAAACGACAGCATTGCATTGATATTATCCAGCGGAGGACGTTTATTCCTGTATTCAAATTGAAAAGCAGGGCTCTTATTTGTTATCATCTTACCAAAAACAGAAAAATATGCATGGGCACAATTTCCCTCGATACCCAAAAGCTGTTCCGCCCCCGATGCACAAAAAAGATTTTCCGTTCCTTTTGTCAGGGTACTTATAGCATTTTGTATTTTCTCATCCTCACGCAGTTCAGGTGAATCGTGAAGGGTTCTTTTTAATGTCTGTACACAGTTACAGAATTTTGCCGAAAGCGTATTTTGTGCAAGTATCAGGCTTTTCTCGCGAAATTTATCCAGTTGTGCCACTCTCAGAAAAACATTTCCCTTTGTTTCACCGCACACTTTCGCAAGGAATTTTCCCTGCGGAGAAACAAAATTTATCGGGATACATTTACTCACACATTTTCCCATCACTGCAGGCGAACATCCCATATAACCGAAACACACGATATTTTCTATATTATCAAACGGTATCCTGAACTTGTCCTCATTTTCTATTCTGCATACAAGGTTTTCGCCGTCCAGTGACAGATAGGCATTTTCATTTGTGATATATAACGTATTCAGTAATTTTCTCATGTTTCTTTCTCCAGTAACTCCCTGACAGAATCACGCAGACTTTTGCTGTTTTTTAATTTTGGCATACATATATCTTTCATGGAACAGCCGCTGCATTTCTGTCCTTTCACGATTGGCGGTATAACTCCCCTTTGCCTGTAATCACGCATCTTTGCCAAAAGCTCTTTCAGTTCACGGTCATATTCTGCATATCCATCGTGCAAGGGAAGTTTTATACGCTTTTTCACATCGGAATAATAAATATATCCCTCACAGTCACACTTCAAAGCATAATCCGTACATATTTTCTGAGCGAATACCTGCATCAGATCGTCATGATTATATTCACATGATTTAGGCTTGGCAGGCTTGTACTCAACAAGACGATACAAGCCTGAGCTGAATTCAAGACAATCCGTCACTCCGTATAAGCGGTATTCAGGCAGGTCATTATAGACACTGACCGCTGTATATACCTTTTTAGCTTTTGAAGTATATGAGCCTGTATCATGTACTCTTTCATGCATGAGATTGGATTTTGTTACATAATAATTTTCCGCCCATGCACAGTCTATTTCTATTAAGCCCCATCTGTGCGGACAATAGAGAAAATGCTGTATGGAACGTATAGATATATCATTTTCTGTCATAGCTTTTCTATTATCTCGACACCTTCAGGCATTGTCTGGTCAACAGTAATTTTATAATCAGAGAAATTTCTCGGCGAAACAGAGCATGTTTCAACAGTTATCTTATCGAAAAGAATATGTGACGGGCAATTTCCGAGAACATTGTCATGCTTGAAAATAATCAGCTTTCTCATACACATTTTTCCTCTTGCTGCACTGTGGTCTTCCTCGAACATATTTATAATGGCTTGCCAAAGCAATTCAATGTCTTCATCACTGATATCAGTAGTTTTATTGGCAAGTGCTGCTGAAACATAGCCTTCTGCACGGTACAGTCCATAAGGAATAAAACTCTTTTTTCCCATTTCGTTATCCTTATCCTTAAAATGTTCTTCTTTTGTAACAGCTTGCCTGGTAATAGTGATATCCTGTATATTCACAGGAGAAATACTTCTTGCAAAGTTTATCTGCACAGGACCTCTCACGATGCCGCATGGATCATCACCTGTATCCATGACAGCACCGAACATACGGACATCATAGTAATTTTTGCACATATATTCCCTTGCTGCATTTACATCTTTCTTATCCTTGTTCTTTTTTCCTTTCTTGGTTCTATCGAGTCCATTTTTTATATAGACATCAGTAAATTTCGTATTCAGAGCCTTGTCTATTTTGATAAGAATGTTATATTTTTCCTCTCCGCCCTTGACAAGCTCCACATAATTTCTTATCTTTCTTTTCAGGCATACATCGGTCACATAACCGTAGCCTGTTTCGGCATCTATTCTCGGAGCATTTCCTGCATCGGGATCACCGTTGGGATTTCCGTTCTCCACATCGAAAAGCATTACAAAATCATATCTGTTGTTGATCATTTTAATTTTCCTCCTTGTTATTTTTTTCAAAAAAAGCCTGTACCTGATGGTAATATCCTATCATGAATTTTCCCTGATCTGTGAGCATGAGTGTATCGGGAAATTCTCCGTCTATTTTGGAGATGATCTCCTGTACCATTTTACTGTAAAACACCTTATTGCCGTCATTCAGCTTCTTGATGTGATTCTGTGAAAGGGAAAGTAATTTTGGAAAGACGAGCGAGGGCTTTGATGCGGCAGATGCGAAATACGCATCCTTGATGGTACGGTTGATTTCATTTCCATTTAAGGAAATTCTCTGTATCTTTTCGAGTACAGCAAAAAGTCTTCCGCAAAGATATGCCTGGTTGGTATTGTTGATATCGAGAGCCACTGTTAATTCCTCCTTTTTATTTACAGCTCTTTCCTGTCTGTTGATGCAGGCTTTTATTGCACCTGCACGGACAGTATTGATATACTGGTCTGTTTTAACTCTTGAAACAAGAGTCGAAAGCAGATAATTCGGATATGGTGAACTATAGAGAATTGATTTGAAGACAGCCGACAATAATGATGCATCAATACTCGGATTATTTGCTTTAGGCGAAACCAACTCTTTTTTCAGAATCCAAAACGGAACCGATCTTTTACTTCCTGTGATATACATATCCTCCTGATGCTTTGCGATGGAAAACAGGATATCAGCAAAGCGTCTGCGATAGATGAATTTAAGTGCAAGACGCTGTGTATTAGGCTTAAAGCCAACAATATAAAAATCAATATTTTCGCTGATACCTGTCAGATCGGAAATCCTTTCTCTTGTAATTTTTCCTTCTCTTGCCAACTTGAAGGTATCAGACAGCATCTGATCTGTCTGTGATATGTCCATCTTATCTTCTTCTTCATAATTTGTTGTATCGTTAAAGAAAGAGTTAAAAAGATTACAGCGATCATTATTCACTGAATCACCTGTTGCCCAGTAAACTACTGTTGTATCATAAATGATGGTATAATGCTTTTTATCAGACAGTAAAGAGTTCAGAGCCTCTGTATATTTCTTCATAGCTTCATTGGATATATTGCTATTATACGATGCTTTGTTAGTATAGGAACAAAATGCTGTTTCGTTATAACTAATCAGTGTTGAACTTTTAGTACCAGCTATTCCCTTAATATTATCATGCAATTTGGAAATAACGGACATATTTCCGGTAATAGCACATTGGCTGCGAGCAATATCCTTTTCATATTTACCATTTTCTGTCAAATCAGACAATACTTTATTTTTAATCTCCGGTTCAGAAAATAAGTTTTCATTAGGGGTTCCGGTAAGTGAAAATGCAAACTTTGCCGAATTCATTTTTGGAGCAATTTTCAGTAAAAATGGATTTTCGGTTTCGTTTTCTGGAATCCATGTTTCCAAAAAAATTCGATAGGCATTGATAAGCGGAGAACTCATTCCTTTAATGAATGACAAATTCATTTCTACGAATTTATTATGTTTTTCGATAGCAATACACATTTTTTTGTTTTCTGAATCATATTCCAACCCAAATATATATCCAGCTCTATGATCAAGTTTATGAGCCTTGATCGAAGTGGTTTTTTCTCTTCTTGGAGCGTAGGTGGGGGTTATTTTTTCTTCGGGTATTATACTATCCATTTTTCCTTCTGGTGTAATGGTGATAATGTAATCTATCGGCTGTTTTGAATATCCCTCCGGCACTACCTTGCCTTCCTTTGCCAATTCATCATAATATTCACACAGGGCATTTATTAGCATTTCATCATCTCCTTATACCTGCGGACATCTATTATGCCGTTTATCATATGCGGACGGTAATATTTCGTTGATGCCTTGTCTGAAAATATCGGATCATCCCAGTTGTTATTGAGCGGTATGCCGTTGTCCTTGAATTCCAACCTATAACTCATAAAGCCCAGATCAACATCACCCATAGCTTTTATTTCAGGACTGATACGGTTCATATCAAAGTCTTCAACAAGCTCTATCTTTCTTACCGGAAATTCCGCACATCCGAAGCACGGTGTACGGAAGCACTGACCTTTTTCCAAACGTCTTTTGATGATGTTATAGTGCTTTTTTTCGTCCTCGTCATCATGTGTACTTTTCAGACCTGTCATATCAAAATGGAATTCTATCCCGTAGCAGACATCTTTCAAAAGCATAGACGCTCTTTGTGTTCTTTCCTCATAAATACAGGGATCATTTCCTTTGCCGTTCATCTGCCCCTTCATGTTCTGAAACAATATTTTATCCTTAACTTCATTTCTGCGTACACCGGTAAAATGAATGGGGTTGAATACAATAATTTTGTCAATCTTATAGCGGATGGCAGGCTTCCAGTAAATGCTTTTCAGCATACCCTCAAGTGCTCCGGGAGTCGGTACATCATAGCTTACTCGTTCAACCTTCATCTCAGGACGGGTAAACAATGCATAGTCTCCCTCTGCCATAATTCTGAACCCTCTGCTCATTTTTTATCATCTCCTTAACAATAATAATCCTTTGCCTCAAATGTGATACCCTTGTCATTACTGTAGTATTCATTGTTTTCAAGACACCATATCCCGCCGTATTCTTTCACGACACCCTGTTCTCTGAGCTGATTCAGTTCATATAAATATACAGTGAAGGTGTATTTCTGAAGCCTGCGGTGATCGGTAAACCCTGTTGATTTCAACCGGGCAATGAGTTCTTTGCTTTCATCATTACATTCAACAGCTACTGCAACCGTATTGTCATCTATCATACTGAATTTATCAGCATATTCTGCAAAAGGAATCGATTCAAGCCTTGTGACTCCGTTGGCAATGGAATTCTTTTTGATCTGCTCATCGTTAAAATCATACAGTCTTTCATAATACTCCTTGATGCATTCAGGTGAGGCAATGTCTTGATATTTTTCTATGAGCGACCTTGTTATATTGACCTTGGTGCTTTCAACGCCTTCACCGAATCTGAAAACATTTATCCTTGCATTCTGTCTTTTTCCTTCCCTGTTGCATCGACCGCCTGCCTGAAGTATGCTGTCAAGACCGGACAATTCACGGTAGACTGTAAAGAAATCCAAATCAACACCCGCTTCTATCAGTGAAGTGGAAATAACAATAATATGCCTTTCCTTCGGGACATTTTCAAGTGTCGGATAATCACGGTACAAAGCATCCAATTCTTCCTTTATCTCATCAATTACACATTTTCTGTCAAAGGCTGACATATATGTAGATAAATGATATTTTTTACCTGGTGCCATATCATAGAGCCTTGAAGCCGTTTTCCTTTTGTTGACAACTATAAGCGAGGACGGCTGTAAACAGGCATTTTCAAGCAATTTTTCTTCACTGACCATACCCATATTGCAGAAATCACCTTTTTTAAAGCTGTCGAAAAGTGATTTGTCGGTGACCAATTCTGTAATACGGCTGTTCTTCAATGCATATTTTTTGATAAGCCCGTCAAAGTCAGGCATCGTAGCTGTAAGAAATACAGCTTCACTGTTAAAGAGTCTCGTAAGATATGAAACTGCACGAAGACATGGCTGAAGGTACTCTGTCGGCATAAGGTGAGCTTCGTCAAATACAATTATACTGTCTGCCATGTTATGCAATTTTCTTAACTTGTTTCTTTTATTTCCATATACCGATTCAAAAAACTGTACAGATGTCGTAACAATTATCTGTGCATTCCAGTTTTCCGTCACATTTTTGATAAGCTGCCTATAATCTTCATCTCTGTCGGCATCATCAACACAGAATGATGACTGGTGTCGAAGTATCTGCATACTATCTCCGAATATATCCTCAAATACAGCAGCAGTCTGATCAATGATACTGTTATAGGGAATAACATAAATAATTCTTTTTTTCCCTGAAAGCATCGCCCTCATCAATGCAAATTTGATACTGCATAAGGTTTTTCCGCTGCCTGTCGGCATATTCATCAGATATATTTCGGAATCGGTACGGATTTTTTCATAGACTTGTTCTTGAAGAAGTGAACGTGATCTTTGCAGCGGAGTTTCGGCTTTAAACGATGACATTTTACAGTCCAATTTTTTCAGGCAGTTCCCGAAATCTGATGTCAGCTCAATATCCCTTCTTCCATTGCAAAAATATGCTGTATCAAGGGAATCTGCATCTGTGAGACATGAAAAGCAATAGCGTGTAACAAACGCAAATGACTCTATCAGGCTTTCATTATCATAAGTTGTTTTTTTCAGAAATTTTTTAAGCTCATTTTCATCGGGCTTGTCTGCCGATATCTCTAATCTGTAATCCGAATAGTCTTCAAGCAATTCAGTTCTTTTCAGTCTTCCATACAGTGAGGTATCATCAGCAGTATCCTGGGGAGTTCCGCCGTTTGGTATACCCGAATGGTGTCCGGCAATGCAATACTGCATCATCAAAGAAGCAGGACCTTTTCCGAAAAGCCTTGCAGCTTCAACTGTTCCACAGGTTGAATGATCTACTCTGAAGTTTTTGCCGTACAATATTTTTTGCTGAAAAGAATCCTGATATTTTCCTATATCATGTAAAAGCCCCATATTGTAAATAATACTCTCTATCGGTGCAGCAGCAAATTTCCGTGCCATATCCGCCGTAGCATACGAGTGATCCCTGACAGACTGTATCTCATCAGAGTCAGGTTTTATATGTGCAGCTTTCATATAAAATTACCACCTTTTATAAATTAACTGTATTTTATAAACATTATATCACATTATAAAATAATTGCAAGAGTTAATTTGTGTGATTTTTTCAAATAATCTTATATTAATTGTGATAAAAAATCATAACTTATAAACTTATACTTTATAAATGCGATTTTGATGGGATTTAAAAATATTCTGATATAACGTACTTTATCATTTTGTTTTTTTAAATCACATTTTTTAGTGAAATTTACTATAAATTTGTCTATTGCTTTAACGGTATAAATTTTAATAGCCCCTGTTTGCAGCTCACACACTGCAAACAGGGGCTTTATTTAATCATATATACGACCTGTAATTTATTATTTCATCCTGCTTGAAATACTGTCACGGATCACCTCATAAGCAGATATTCGTGAATACTTCGGCAGAGAAGCATTTACCCTTACGACCACATCTTCGGCATTTATCTCACCTGATACATAAAGAGTCGCAAAAATCTCCTTGTTTTTCTCAAAAACCTTTACCTTTGCAATATTCGCTGTTCCTTCAAAGCATCTCTCTATATCATCCGGATAGACATTCTCTCCGTTTGACAGGATTATAACACGTTTTTTTCTGCCCGTGATATACAGCTTTCCGTCTCTTATATCGCCGAGATCACCCGTTTTGAAATATCCGTCCTTGTCAAAGCACTTTGCAGTAAGCTCCTTATCCTGATAATAACCGTTAAAAATATTATCACCCTTTACGATTATTTCTCCGTCATCGGAGATTTTTACATCAAGATGCTCGTATATTTTGCCGCAGGAGGTAAAGTCATCATCTGAATAAGAATACTCCGTAGAAATAAGAGATGATGTCTCACTCAGACCGTATGCCTCCATCAGATTAAGCCCGCATTCCTTTAAGTATTTTCGTATCTCGGGCTTCATATATGCACCGCCACAAAAAAGAAATCTTATTCTGCCTCCAAGAACCTCAACAGGATTGAGATTTTTCTCAAGGCATACCGAATAAAGCCTCTCATATATCAGAGGTACAGCACAAAACATAGTCGGTCTGACCTCAAGTATTTCCTCAAAAATCTTTTTTGTGTCCGAGCAAAGCCATATCTGCATTCCGCTCAGTACAGAATAAAGGAAATTGCATATCCCGGCATAGGTGTGATTAAGCGGCAAAAAAAGATAGTCTACATCAGTATAATCAAAGTGTGCCCTTCTCAGAAGGTTTTCCCAGCTTGCAAACATATTCCTCTGACAAAGCATCACTCCCTTTGGTATACCTGTAGTCCCTGATGAAAATATCACCTTACAGCTTGTTTCCCTGTCCTGCGGACTGAGAATAGTATATTCCTCTGAAAGCTTTATTTCTTCCATACAGACAAACTTTATTTCCTTATGCTTTTCCGCAAGCCTTTTTGCAGACTCCGCACGGTCACTGTCATAGATCAGACTGTCTATTTTTTTTGTCTCCAGCATACGGTCAATATCATCATATGTCCATTCTTTTGAAAGCGTCATGCATATTCCGATATATCCCATTATTGCTGTATCAAGTACCATATATTTATATGAATTTGCCGCATACAATGCGATGACCTTTCCGAATCCGTTATCATGCAGATAATTTGAGCAGCGGTACACATCTTCACAGAATTCCCTGTAGGTGTGCTCACGGTATTTACCGTTTTCCTTTTCATAAATATAGCCTCTGCTGCCGTATTTTACAATATTTTCTTTTAACGCATTGTCAATTGTGTATTCCATATTTTTTTATTCTCCGCAAAGAGTTTCTTATAATCAACTTTCGTATTGTGCTTTACATCCCTTGGAATATGATCAAGACTTTTTACGGTCACATCAAATCCAAAGCCTTCTTTGACAAGCCTTGCCGCATTTTCAAATGAAACATTATTGCCTTCCGTAAATAACAGCTTCATACCATCATTTTGAATAAAAGCACATTTTTGAATTTCTGGCATTCTTACAGATACATATTGTTCTATCTGATTATAATATATCCTTCTATCGCCTTCTTTAAATGAAAATTTTTTTCTCCCGAGATAATACAACTTACTGTCCTTTATATACCCTGCATCTCCCGTTGAATACCATACATTTCCGTTTTCCGTCAAACAATTTGAAGAAAAACCGCTTATGTCATTTTTAAGGAGAGCACTGCTGCTGACAAATATTTCATCATCCCTGATCATGACCGAAACACCATTGACAATCTCTCCAAGACAACTTTCATCTGAAAAAAGCCTCTCCTTATAATAATCAAGCCTTGTACAAGCCATCAGATTGCATTCTGTTGAGCCATATATATAAAAAATATCCGCCTGTCCGAATTTTTCAAGGATACGCTCTGTCTCATATCGGTTCAGTATTGCACCACCTATATACATCGTTCTGAGTTCTGGGAACATACCGCTGACTTTAAGACAAAAATCAGGTGAGGTTATTATCATTGTGATCCTCAAATCTTTAAAAGAAGAAAAATACTTATTAAGCTGTGTTCCCTTTCCTGCAAGGGATACTGTAGGAAGAACAGTAGTATATCCGCTAATAAGATTTGCAAATACATACATAAAGGACGTTGTCAGTATAATATCATTTTCAGCATCCTTCATATTGGCTCGTATCAGTTCAAGCTGTGAAAGCAGCTCGGAATGTGTCCGTGGTATTATCTTTGGTACTCCTGTAGAGCCTGTTGTCATTGTGAGAAGTGCAACAGAGTTTTCTGCTGCATCTGTAATTACAGCATCTTCCAAATTAAATGAAATGCTGTCAATATCAATAAAACTCTTTATTTTTCTCGTTCCCCGAAACAAAAAACGCAGCAGCTTTGTCTTTTTTGAAACAAGGATATGATCAGGTCTGAATCTTTCTATAACATTCCCGGGATCATCCTGCAAAGCCGATATATCAACAAACATGACCGCAATTCCCATTCTCATAGCTGCTATCATAAATACGACCAATCTGTATGATATTTTCGCAAAGAGAAGTATCTTTTGTCCACTTAATACCCCTTTTTTTTCAAAATATCCCGAAAAGCTCTTTATATCTTCATAAAGCTGTCCGAAAGTTCTGCAGAATTTTTTACCGTCCTGTACTGTAATAACAGCCGTTTTTTCACTGCATTCCCTGCATTTTTCTTCAAATCTTTCTGTAATCACACTCATATTTTCATGCCTCTCTGTCACTTTATGATCTGTTATATATCAGAAAATCACGATAGAAAAATGACTGATTCTGACGATACAGAATCCGTGACAAATCCTCGTCAAGCTCAAATGCAGGATCATTTATATATCTTTTATTCTGCATATTGTAATAAACCACTGCTGAAAAAGGGTTTGCCATTTTCCTGAGAACAGCAGTATTCCTGCGGAAATCAAACGTACTCATATATTCAAATATATCTGAAAGATTGAAGAAATCCGCCTTTATTTCCTTCAGATTCAAAAGGTCACCCTGTCTTATCTCTATTCTGTCAAGACCGCCTCGTATCTTTTCAAAATTCTCTTTTCTCAGATAAAACGGAAGTGCTTCGGGTGCATAATTTGACGTGCATATATAACGCAAATATGGATTTGTGCGGTTTACTGTATTTGATATGCCGAATATAAAACGGTCTATTATTTCATTTCCCTGATTTTCCTTATCGCTCACATACCTGTAAAATGACCTGTCACGCCCGTGTTTTCCCATTGCCCTTGCTCCGAAAAATATCCTGCATATTATCCTGAAACGCCTTGTATCAATGTATTTCCGGAAATACTCCTTCTGAATATCAGTATTGTCAAGCACTGCAAATTCCCTGAACCGCTCACCGGTCGAAAACAGGGGGATTATTCTTTTACGGAAAAGCTGAAAATAATGCTCGAATTTTCCTGCATGGATAATACCTTTTTCAATAACATCAGGCTGAAATGATTTTCTGACATCATCCTCAAGCGGAAGACTGTCAAATAATCCGAGTCTGTTTTCACACGGATATATCCCTAAAAATTCAAGCAATTCTTCGTATGAAAGAGTTCTGAATGCCGATGCCTTCAGCTTAAAAAGAGCTATCTGCTTCGGATTAAGGTCAAATCCGATAATATGTGCAGGATTCTCTGTCAAGAGTGAAAACGTATTGTCTCCGCCTGAAATGACCGATACACAAGTCTTGTCTTTTATTGTGCCTGCCCTCAACAAATTTTCCGTATCTTCCCAGCATGACGCATATCTTATAATCTCACTAAAAACCTTGTTCTCCATTTTCCTCACCTACAACTCGCACTGTACCGTTTATGCCGTCTATTTCCACAATATCTCCGTCATGTATCTTATCTGTAAGTCCTCTTATCCCTGCAACGAGCGGGATTCCCATTTCCCTTGCGATTACGGCAGAATGTGACAGTATACTGCCCCTCTCTATTATTATCCCTTTGACCATCGGAAAAAGTATCGTCCAGCCTGGATCTGTTCTTTTTGCCATAAGTATCATGCCCCTGACATCCGAATCCTCCGGTGACAATACAAGCCTTACCTTGCCGGTAACAGTTCCTCCACCTCCTGCAACTCCGTGAAGTACACCATTCTCCTCGCCGATTTCCTGTGAGGAATACACCGGAACTGCATTTTCCTCTGTCATTTCACCGTAAAAATAAATTCGTTCATATGTTTCTTTTTCTTTATTTTCAATATATCTCTTTCTGTTTTCCTCGACTCTTTTTTGTATAAGCTGAATATCTGTCTGCCTGCCTTCGATTACATCAGTGATAAACGGCTTTTCAAGAAAGAATATGTCACGGGGATTTTTTATGATTTCGTCACGGGCGAGATTTATCCCGACTCTTATATAGATTTTCCTTACGATAGAATAAATATATGTACGCCTGAGACGTAGTGATTCACGGTTGCGTATAAGATACTTGGTTTTCTCAACAAGAAATTTTATGAATGGTCTTGTGAAAATTCCATAAGCACTGAAAATTTTGTTCATATCGCTTTCCTTGGGCTTTTCATGTAAAGAAGGAAGCTCAACTGTCAGATAGTTTCTTATAGTGCCAATCAGATATGAACTGTCTTCAAGCATGGTAACAGTCTCCAGTTTCAATTCATCCATTGTCCGACAGCCGTAATCATGGATATACTTTCTTAAACTGAAAAAAATGTCATTTTCGCTTTCTGATATAAATTTTTTCAGTGTATCGTTATCTGACTCAAGAAACAGTTTTTCAAGGTCTTTATCCTCTTTGATTCGGTTTACTATCCCAATCAGAACAGTACTTTGTACAGCACTTTCAACATTTCCCTGTTTACCGAGAAGCTCGCTTATCAGACCGTCACTGCCGGGGATATTTTTCTTTTTCAGCTTATCAGTAAGCACACCGTAAAACACCATTGCAAACATATCATTGGCAATAGGTGTTATAAAATCATCAAGTATGTTTCTTTCAAGTCCTGCATAAATATCCATCAGTGCCTTGTTATCCATTCCCTCAAAATCATTTCCGTAAAGACCATGTGTGACCTCGTCAAACCGGCGGCGGAATTTATCACTGTCCTTTTTCAGAGTAAGATACTTTTTGAACAGGCGAAAATATATCCTTCCCTTTGAAACAGACTGAATATCCTGTTCACTGTTATTTCCCTTTTTTACGCCCATCATATTTTCCATATATTTACGGTTTGTTTCATAACCGGGATACAGAGCAGTCATACGGTACCAGCTGTTCATTTTATAGTATACTTTATTTTCATAAAAGCTGAGCATATTGTCAAGGTCACTGTCAATCGCACTTACAGACTCCTTTGGCACTCCGAAATAATGCAGAACCTGTCTGTATATCTTTGAATACACCTCTCTTGCAAATGAAAAGGTCAGATTGGTGACTGCCCCGCTGTAGCTTTCTATTATATTTGAATTGTCAAGTATTATTCTCGGTTTGTTCTTGTCGATATGACTGTATGCAGAAACCGCTCTTGACTGCAGTATGAATATCTCTGTGTCCCTTACACAGAATTCCACATCGACAGTTATACGGGGAACTGACATTTTTTCTATGCGAACAGCCGTTTCCGCAAGATGGCGTAGCATTTCCTTATCTGCCATACATTCCTTTTCATTATATTCACTGTCAGTAATATTTCCGCTGCTGTCAACAGTATGGTCCTCACTGCTGCATTCACCTGAAACAAGCTTTTCACCGCTGCCCCTTACAAGACTTACAAATACCTCGTCTGTATCATTAGTTTTGGGATTCGTTGTAAACATAACACCTGCAATATCAGGCTCTATCATTTTTTGTATTATAACAGCCATACTGAGTGACGAAATATCAAGCCCGTTTTGGAGACGGTACTGCATTGCCCTTTCAGAAAAGCATGAACACCAGCATTTTTTTATGCTTTCAAACAGACTGTCCTCATTTACATTAAGATACGATTCCATCATTCCTGCAAAGGAATGCTTGTCTCCGTCCTCATCCACTGCACTTGAACGCACTGCAACAGGAAAACTTCCGATATTTTCTTTTACAGCGGAAAGTATATCCTGTTTCATTTTCTCGGTAAAGCTGCAATTATTTATAATATATGTTATTTTTTCTCTGTTTTCATTTCTGTAATTTTCCAAAAGCATACGGTACTGCACAAGATAACTGCCGAGAGCATCAGAAAATATATCAGCAGACAATACTATCCACTTTGGAACATTGAAGCCTTCTCTGCTCAGCCTCCAAAGATTATACGCCTTTCCGCCTGCTTTTTTTATATCACAGTCTGTATCTCTGTATGTAATTATCATTCTCTTTTACTCCTCTTATAAACATAAAAAAGCGTTTCCCAAAAAATCGTCAAAGCAAGAAAAACAATAACCGACATTTTTGTAAAGACTTCCGCACCCTCAGCCATAAAAAACAGGCATACACAGCCGACAAATGCAGAAAGCAGTGTCAGTAAATCAAATTTCTCCATAATGAACAGATAAACTGCCGCTGCAACGGACACAAATCCCCTCATTCCGAAAAAAAATACACTGCTGCCCACAAGCGTCACCATAAGAACAGCAATATAGACTGAAAGCGTTTTTTTATCTATCAAATGAATGCTGTCACTTTCATAATCCGAAAGGTCATCCACTGCCCTTGAAATATGTATGAGAAGCCAGAAATAAACTGCACTCCTGACTATTCCTTCAGCGGACATATCTTCTGAAACCAAGCCTGTTATAAAAGCCGCAGCCGCTGAAATGACCGTATATATTATAAGCCTGTTTTTATACATCAGATAACTTTTCATAGATTCACCCTAATTATTCAGCTTTAGTTTCATTCGGTATACTCCTGCTTTAAGAAAAAGCATTGTTTCATTGATATCTGCAAAATCCAAAAGACGCTCAAGCTCCTCAGACGGCTTTTCATTTATAATAAGTTCCTCAAGCCTTCGGTTTCCTTCTTCCCTTGTCAGCTCTCCCATACGGATAAGTGAACTTATTTCAGGTAAAGTGTGTGGTCTTCCCTCGGCTTTTTGATATATGTATCTTGCTGCATTATGTATGGTGCAGTCATAATGGTCATAATCCTCCGGAGTATCCCAACCGACTTTCTTTCTGAGAAAGTCAACTATTTTATTCTCGTTATACGGATGATACAAAAAAAATGCGACAAATTCACGCAAATCTTCTTCATCCGTATCATTCATCAGCATTTCACGAACATCAAGCATGATATCCCTGTCAATTTTTTTCTCTATATTTTTCAACAAACTGCTGTAAAGACCGCTGATGTCTGTATCTTCCGGGGGCAAAAGTCCCGGCTTTATCAGTTCGGAATATATATCCTTATCATAAAATCTCAGCATCTGTGCAGGGCTTCTTCCGTGTACGACCATACCCGCATTTATCCTTGATGCATAATTCACCATGGAAGCATACCCTATATAAGAACAGGCAATACAAGGCACAAGCCATTTTTTCATTGAATAATGATAAAACCTTTGCAGCTTTTTCATATCAAATTCTATGTATTCATGCTCAACACCAAGTTGGCTTACAACACGGTCAATGTTTTCCCGTGCCTTTGTGCTGAGAAAACCGTTATTCATTGTGAAAGCCTTCACATGAAGTCCGTAGTCCTTTACAAGACTATACAGTACATAAACACTGTCCTTACCGCCTGATATCCCGACAGCCGCATCATAGGCATATTTTTCCCTAACGCCTTCAATACGCTGTTCAAACAATCTTTTCAGGCTGCTTTGATCATCCAGTTTATACTTTATTTTTCCGTAATTTTCGCAAAAACAGCATATACCTTCACTGTTAAAGCTGATATTTCTGACGGAATTATCATTAAGACATATTTTGCATATCATTTTACAATCTCCTTGCAGAATACTGCATAACGCTTTTCATTGCTTTCTATTGTCTCATCAAAACGCCTGAAAGTTGCTCTCTGCTCACACTGGAAATGGTATATCATATCATCGTATCCCAATGTCTCCCTGACATACCGACAGCCTGCATACAGCAGAGCAAGATACAGCTTGTTTCCCTGAAGTCTTTTTAATACAGCACTTGTCTTTGAAATATATCTCCCGTCATGCTCATATCCCATAACATAACCGACAGCCTTTCCGTCAATATATGCAATAAAAAGATCAACATTCACTTGTCGTGTCCAGACAGTATATATACGTTCAAAAGCCCCGAATGGTATTTCAGAATAAAGATAACTCCCTGCAAAGGCATCAATTGAAATATCATAAACCTCCCTGCAATGGCTGTATACCTGCTCACCTCTGAAACGCAAGAATTTCACGCCTTTCCTCAGCTTTTCCTCATAAATGTCCCTGCCTATGGTATAAAGCGGATTTTCTATAACGATGTCAGCACTGCGGTAGGTATATCTTTCGCTATAGCCGAGTTTCCGTATATTATCCGGGTAATACGGCGGATTATCGCAGTCGGGAAAAAGTTTCAGGTCAAAATTTGAAATTGTCCAGCGGTAACTCATCCATGATGTATAATTAATTGGTCCCGTAATAATACGGCATCCCTTTTCAGCCGCTTTTTTCTCCAGCAGAGAAAACAATTCCTTCCATTGTCCAATGTCATCTTCGAGACGACAGAATCCGAAAAGACATTCATCCTTGCCAATCTGATCGTTTATCATCATATAAAGCGAATATTCCCCGACAGTAATTTTTTCGTAATAATGGGCATATTTCAGTATCTCAAGTTCCCTGTCCATTTTTTTCATTCTCCTTTAACAGTGCATAAAGTCTTATTACATTTTTTTCATATATTTTTGTAAAGCTCAATTCCATATTCAAAGCTGCCGTTCTGAGCAGTGTGAGCTTATTGACAGAATATTCAAGCAGATTATATATCAATATATCATTAAATTCTTCATCACAAATATCTTTATCTATCGAGCCATAAAAGGTGCGGCAAAAATGTCCGACAAGAGCCGCAATTTCTTCATTCTTCAATTTATGAGCAACAGACACCAGAAATTCCACAAGGTCATGCTCGGGATTCTGAACACAGGCAAGCTCCCAGTCATATATCCTAATATTCCCATCATTAACTATATTTCTGTCGGAAAAGTCATTATGCGAAATAGTCTTTACACCCCTGTTTATTGAAAACTCGATATCAAGATTCCCAAGAAAGTCATCAAGCACACACTCAAGTTCTCCGAACACGGTGTTATCAAGTTTGACATACATTTTACGCAAAAGATGTTTGCCTCTTTTGTAATCTCCTGCAGTATATCTGTTGAGCATCATGCCATTTATTTTATCAGGATAAAGATAATAGAAAGCAGCTATATGTGCTATCCGTTCTGTAAGCTCTGTATAATCCTTCATTCCACCAAAGGAATTTACCGAAAATTTTTCAATGCAGATATAGCATTCATGTCTGAGATGTCTTTTCAGACTTCCGTAATATTCCGGAATAATACTTCGGAACTCTTTTGCAAAATGCTCATATATACAGCTTTCCCTCAAATAGCTTCCCTTATAGCCGAAAATCTTATGAGACATTACCAATTCCGCCAGAAGCAGCATATTACCTCTGCTCATAAGTATACTGCCCTTCAAAACTATCATACCGGAAGTTTTCTTTAATACAACACTTTTCTGTCCTCCGCCGCTGAGCTCTATCAGAAGGACACGAATATTAGGTGTGCTGCCGGTCAGCTTATTTGTTATTCCTCCTGTGCAGCTCCTGTCAAATCTTACACTACAGGTCTGGGGTATCAGTTTCTTCATTATACTTCTATCGTTCATTGTCATTTTCTTTATCATAAAATCTAAAAATCATTTTTCTGTTTTTTGTATAAATATTATGACTATATTCTAATACTATTTGTTCAATTTGTCAACACATTTTTAAAACCGTGAACTTTCTGATAATACTCACAGACAATTACAAAAAAGTTATCTATAAATCAGATAAAAATTTTCATAAAAAACAAAATTTTTTATTGTCTTAAAACAAAAATAATGTTATTATGATAATTGTAAATGAACATCGTAGTCATCTGCTCATTTACAGAATATAATAATGAAAACGGGTGATAAAAAATTATGTTCCTCAAAATGCTGAAAAGCGACCTCAAACAAAAAAAAGGACTCAGTATAGTCTTGTTTTTGTTTATCACAGCCGCATCTGTACTTGTATTTGTCAGCGGAGTGCAGATATATCAATTCTTTACCTCTGCCCAACGAAACAGTACTGCCTGCAAAAGCTCCGATATGATAGTATATTCTCCTGTCATGAGCGAGGATAAGTATGAAAAGGAATTGGAAAATATCCTTGATAAAGATACGAATGTAGCAGGCTTTTACAGGAAGGAGATAAGAGAACTGTCTGCCGGATGCTTTGATTTTCCCTATGCTGAAGAATCTGAGACAGACCAACTTAAATACGGCAGATATTATCTCATGAAACTCAATTTGGAGGGTGACCTGCTGTATACGCTTGACGACAAGCCCTTTGCTGTTGAAAACGGCACTATATGGATATCGGAACAAATGCGAAGCGTCGCTTATGCAGAAGTCGGTCAGACGGTGAGACTGACTACAGACCTTGGCAATACCTATGAGCTTGTTATTGCAGGCTTCTATAAACAGCCGTATTCATCAAAATATACCAAATGGTATATCGTATCAGACGGAGATTATGATTTGTTGTCGGGAGAGATATTCAATAAAACCAAAATGTACGGTGTGAAATTCAAAACAATGGATATAGCCTCCTATATTGTTCTGAATGATAAGATAACCAAATCCACTTTTGCTGATACAGAATTGCAGAATCCCGAAAGCAGTGATGAATATATCCTCAGTTATATCATTGCAATTTTTATATCTCTTATCAGTATATTCCTGATACTTATTGTCGTAATGACAATACGCTTTACAATTATAGCCGCTCTGAAAGATGAGGAACGTGAAATCGGTATGCTTCGTGCAATAGGAGCGGATTCGATAAAATTCAGGTGGATATTTGCCGCAAAATACATTTTCTTCGCATTCACAGGCGGTATCATCGGTATCATTGCAGGTCTGCCTGTTTCAAAAACGGTTCTTCTGACATTTTCTCCCGGAAATATCATGCCTTCACTCGGAGAAATGCTGATAATAGGTGTCTGTTCAGTCCTATTCATAACAGCTATTATAATATTCTTTTCTCTGCTTGTTATGAGACATATAAATAAAATATCCGTTGTTGCCGCTATCAAAGGCCAAAACAAGGCCGAACATTTCGGCAGTACAAGGGGATTGCTTCTGCACAAACACCAAAAAATGATACCGTCATTTTATCTTGCCTGTGCCGACCTTACTAAACGCCTTAAAAGATATATCTTCCTTTTTATCGCATATACTCTCGGTGTTCTGATAATACTTTTTGCCGTAAATATAAAAAATTCCGTTATAACTCCGGAATTCCTTAAATACAGTCTTAATTATCAGGTGGATTTTTTTCTTAGATTCCCCGATGAGCAGTTTTGGGAATATATAGATAAAGCGCAGAAAACCAACAAAGAACTGTGGGACATAGTTAATGATGAAATAAAAGAAGCAGGTATTCCCGCACACATTGATGCAGAACACTATCAGTCTCTGGGCAGACTTAAACATAACGAAAGTGAATACAGCAGTGTTATCTGGTGGGGCAGCGGTGATATAAGCAAATTATCCTATCATGCAGGCAGTATCCCCGTACATAAAGATGAAGTTGCTTTGAGCTGGTCGTCAGCTAACAGTCTTGGTATAGCACTCGGTGATGAGGTGGAATTAACTATCCCATACAGTACCATAAAAAATGACAAAACAGAATATACAGAAATAAAAACTAAATTCAAGGTAACGGGATTCGTCAATGCAATTGACGGCGGTGTACCTATTGCATTGATAGGCTCTGAATTTGATATTCCTTCACGCGGCAAGATATATATAGCAACGATAATCGACTCTGACAATAAAGATGCAGTCCTTGAACAGCTTAAAGACCATTTCGGAGCAGAAACTGTACTCACCGGAATGGAATATACAAGAAATATGCTGATAACGTACAGCACTATTTTTGATATATTGGAATATGCAGTCGGAGCGGCTGTGCTGTTGATACTTGCACTTATGACATATCTTTATTCAAGTGTGTTCATTGCCGAGGAAACAACGGAGGCTGCACTTATGAAAAGCATCGGCTTCAGGGCAATATCTATAAAAGCTGCACATATTTTCAGAATACTTATACTTTCACTTGTTTCTGTAATTTTCGGTGAAATCCTGCTGAGAACTCTCGGTCAGTATATAGTCGGTATTATAATGGAGAGCATTGGAATAACAGGTTTTGAACTTCTTCCCGAATTTTTCATGAGTTTTATTGTGATTCCTGTTTTGATAACGGCAGTTGTAATTATTACACAACTTATCACGCTCCGCAGAATAGATAATATAGATATACGCAGTATCAGAGACGAATAAAGGGGGATCTATTATTATGGATATTATTACCGTAAAACAGCTTTGCAAGACCTATCACATGAAGGGATATGACAACGAAGTACTCAGAAATATTGATTTTACAATGGAGGACGGAGAATTCGTTTCAATAATGGGACCAAGCGGAAGCGGAAAATCAACTCTCCTGTATTCCGTCAGCGGCATGGATAATATTGATTCAGGCAGCGTGGTATTTAACGGCAGAGAAATAAGCTCTCTCAAAAGAAAAGAACTTTCTTCGGTCAGGCTTACTGAAATGGGCTTTATTTTCCAGCAGATGTATATGCTTAAAAAACTCTGTGTATTTGACAATATTGTATTGCCTGCATATCAGGCAGGACAAAACAGGGATGAAGCAAATTCCCGTGCCTCTGAATTAATGTACAGCCTCGGTATCAGCGATATATCTCTCAGAGAAGTAAGTGAGGTCTCCGGCGGACAGCTTCAAAGAGCCTGTATCTGTCGTGCCCTCATCAATGAACCCAAAGTTATTTTTGCAGATGAGCCTACAGGTGCATTGAATTCCCGTTCCGCAAACGAAGTAATGCAGGAATTAAGAAAAATAAACCACACAGGTACAGGCATAATGATGGTAACTCACAGTGTAAAGGTCGCTGCTCAGTCCGACAGGGTGATATATCTTGTTGACGGTACGATACAGGGAGATGTTCATCTCGGAAGGCTCGAAAATGAAAATGATTTGCCCATGCGTGACCACTGGCTAAATAAATGGCTTATGGATCAGGGTTGGTAAAGGTGGTGCTTGATATGAAAAAATTCAAATCATTGACCTGTATAATACTTGCATCGGTTGTATGTCTGATGTCAGGCTGTTCAGTACCGAGCTATGATGACTTTCAGCCTCCTCCGTCAAAGCCGAGTGAGCTCAAGCCCGTTGAAAACGGTGATTACTTTATTGAAAGAGATTATACAAACATTCAGCCGACAGTTGAAAAGACTGTAAAAACATATACTTCCTCAGACGGACTTTGTACGATAGAAAAAAAGACAAGCTATTATGAAGTCACTCTTAATTATGAAAACGGCACTCCTGCTCAGATAGGCAGTGCTTATGCTGAAGCAATACTTGAGATATGTCCCGATTACCCTGTAACTATTGACGGATATATTTTTGAACTGTTTGGTACGCTTACAGATGAATATAATACAGATATTATTGAATACGGTATGACAACTCTCAAAAATTCTCTTGACCAAAAATATCAGGAAGAACTTGACGCTTATGCTGAAAAGATGAGCGACGGTCTTCACGGCATAAAGTCTGACGGCAGAATATCCTATGAAGAAGCGGTTATTATCAGTATGGTACCCGACCTGTTAAGAACTACAGCGTGCAGTGCCATTACAGCAAACGGAAATAAAACCGAAAGCGGCAAGCGTATTTCCGCAAGACTTGTGGAGTGGTTCCCCGGAGAAAATCGTCAGCTTACAGGCTTTCACAGTGTCGTGCATTTCAAAAACGGTCAGAACTCCATAACATCTGTCGGACTTCTCGGAATGTTCGATGTACTTACGGCAATAAACAGCAGCGGCGTTATGGTAGGGATACTTGATGTCGGCAGCAAATACAATGAGCCGTTCACGGTTGAAGACAAGATATGCTACAGCTATGATATACGCACTGCAGCCGAATCCTTCACTACTGCAAGACAAGCTGCGAAATATATTTACGGCAATGTCCCCAAATATACATATAATGCCAACTTTTTCATCACCGACAGTACGGATGCCTTTTGCGTTGAAGCCGCCATAACAGACAATGACGGCACTCCCACTATTCGTGATACTAATTCACAGCTTCTTGATGGTCTTATATGGAATGATCCCGATATACTGTGTGTTGTCAACAGCTTTGTAACAAGCGGCAATGCTGACAGGATTACAAATGAACCTGTTAATATCGTAAGATGGCTTAAATACAACAGGCTTTTCTCAAATCCAAAAACCAAATTCTCCAATGAACGCTTCAGGGAGCTTCTCACATCAGAAAAAATAGTCAACAGTTCTCTCATCAACTTCCGAAGCTACTCCCTCACGCACATGGTCGTACTTGATTACGAAACAAAAAAGGCACAGGCTGTATTTGCGGGTGCTGAACTAACGAATCTTTGTCTTCGTGATACTTTTGTGACAAAGATCCTTCGCTTTCGCTCAGGATGACATAATTTTATTTTTCTTTTGGAGAAACTTGATTTCCGTGCCAGGTGTCAGTCTGTTCTTGACATTAAATCAAAACAGGAAGTATTACAAATATTTGAAATACTTCCTGTTATTTTTAAACCTATAAAGTAAACGACAAACTAAATTTCTCTATGTCATTCCGAGCAAAGCGAGGAATCTTTAAAAGATTCTTCGTCGCTGTCGCTCCTCAGAATGACAGACTGTTTTACAAAAAAACTGTTCATTTATCTGTTTCATTTTTGTCGAATAGTTTGTATTTTGATTTGCCGTGTCTTTTTACATAATAGAGCATCTGATCAGCCCTGTTGAGTGCAAGCTCAAATTCATCCCTTGAACCGCCCATGAATGTTGCTATACCGATAGAACAGGATATTTTTTTCTCATCGGGAATGGAAATATTCTGCTTGAGCTTGGCTCTTATGGATTCAACAAAGCCGTCACTTATCTCACGGTATATCTGTTCTGCAAATTCAACACCCTCCTGAGCGGTCTTGTTATACAGAAGGATGATGAATTCATCACCGCCGTATCGGACAGCCAGACCGTTTCCCTGAGACATACGCTTGACAAGTCGTGCAAAGTTAACGAGTACAAGGTCACCTATCTCATGTCCGAAGGTATCGTTATAGTATTTGAAATTATCGAGGTCGATATAAAGCAGGACATTATTTTTCATATTGCTCTGGGAGCATATTATATCTACCTGACGGCTGAAACCACTTCGGTTGGTTATGCCTGTCAGATGGTCTGTAACGGCAGACTGCTCCAGTTTGCGGTTCATGTCCTCTATCATGAGTCTGTTGTCGATCCTTCTTATCATTTCACAGAACTGGATGAATGCAAAGGTAAGTATCATAAGGTCATTGCTGTTAAGAAGCACACGGCTGCTCAGTGTCAGCTTTTTTACTTTTATATATGCGAGAAAAACCGTTTCAGTCTCTGATTCCTCGAGCATGGGAATACCTATCATTGTCATTATCGGTATATTGAAAATATCCATTATTGGCAGGAACTGGGTAAAATTCTTGTCGGTGCGGTTTGAGAGAAATGAATGTTTGTATTTGCCGAAGAAATCAAATATCATATCGAAATCCTCGTTTGATAATTTTATATTATTGTCGGACATCGACTCACGTTTACCGTTTGTACGGCGGAGGATGATTATTTCATCAATCGAATAGCTGTTTTTTATTACAGCCGAGGTATTGAAATACAGCTCGTCAACGGACATATTTTCACGTCCGATAGTCTTCTGGAGAGAGGTAAGAAACTTGATATCCTTGTCACGCCTGTTCAGCTTTATCAGTGTAGCGGCATGGCGTGTTATCTGCTTTATCTTTTCAAGCGGAAGGTCATCCTCCTTCTGCATGATAGGCTCGGTATCCCGTACATGATTTTCCATGAAATAGATGAGCTTTTGCTTTTTGCGTTCAAGTCCCTCAGCTTCACAGAATCGTATCCCCTCGTATATGGCTTTGTCTGCCTCGTTATACATTCCCTGACTGAAATATAATTCTGCAAGCTCGGTATAATATATCGGAAGCACAAAGAAAAGTGAATTTCGGTAGGTCTTGGTTCTCCGCTCGGCTTTTTGGAATTCCTCAAGGCTCATTTTAAAGTTGCCCTCGTATTTATAGAGCATTCCTTTCAGAAGATGATAAAGTAACAGGTCTTCATCCCATGTATTTTCATTTTCATCCAGCACCATTATCATATGCTCGACCAGTATTTCCATTTTACTCAGAAAATAATAGCTGTTGTAATATTCATTATTATAATAGCAGCTCATTCCTGTTATGGCATACAGCTTCACAGTACTGCATGAGCGTATGCAGTTATAATTCATTTCCTTCATCATTTTCAGGATAAGCTCCACAGCGGATACAGCTCCCTGATAATTTTCTGATACAAAATGGAGCATGGCAATATTATAGAGAGAATTCATAACATCATCAGGTTCTTCAAGCTCGGTGAGATTTTTTACACTCTGCATCAGATAGTCATGGGCAGTTTCAAAATCTTCGAGTATGATGCTGTTATAGCCGAGACCTGCAAGCATATGTGATTCCCTGAGCGGATTCGGTTTTTTCAGAACAGCAAGTCTTTTTTTATACATTTCCCTTACAAAACGGTGATAGCCGAAGCGGGAATACAATATGATATTTTTCATATAGGCATTCATCAGAAAATTATCATTTCCCAATGAAGTTCCAAGCTTTATGCCGAGGTCAAAATAATATGATTTTTTTATTCCGAGAGCAATATCACGTATGGTATCGGCTTCATTTTCAAAGCCGAAGACATATATATGCAAGGAAATTGGAAAAGCCATAATTTTTCGCCTGTTCTATGATATGGTCATCGCATTTGTATTTAAAATCATATTCAAATATATCTCTGCCGATACCGCAGTAGTTAGACCACATGAGTACCCTTGCCTTGCAGGCAAGGAAACCGTCATTCATACTGTTGGCAATCTCGATGCACTTTTCACAGCATCCGGTTACAGCATCAGGATTTGAAGCTATCATTCTGACTCTTGCATATGTATAGTAATAGATATAACGCATATATCTGTCCTCACTGACATGACACTGCATATTGGCAAGTCTGTTACACATTACGAGTGCCTGATCTATCTTCTTCATATCCATATCTATAAGTACTGCAAGAAGGATAAAATTTATTTGTTCATTCTTTTCAAACCTGACAGTTTTTTCATCAATACGACTGAGTATATTGTTCATGTAATAGTATGCATCCTCAAGTGAAAATGTATAATACATATTTCTCAACCTGATAAGATACTCATTTTTATATGCTTTATCAAACCAGAACTCATCCTGTACATCCATTGTCCTTTCGGAATCGAGCCTGCCCCATTCAAGCGGACGATCCTGATTTGACACGGACCGGAGAAGCTCATTCCATACCTGCTTTTTATAATCTGTTATCATAAATTCATCGTTGTACATCAAAACAGCGTGTATATCTATCGTCCTGTCAATTATTTCTTTGATAAGTCTGAGAGTGCTGTAAGGTGCAAGATGGAGCTTTGAGATTATAAATATTATCTTATGTTCATTTGATATATATTCGAGTATGCCAAGTATATCCTGTATCATTCTGTGCGTTTCATACTGTATCTCAAAATACATGGCATCTTCTTTTCGTGAACAGAGATCATCACGGATAAAGTTTGCCAGAGTTTCTATATGCATGGAATATACACTGCATTTTCTGAGAAAATCCTCGGCAGTCATGGTATCTTTATAATACATGTCATAGCAAAGGCGTATCCATTCCAAAAACGGTGCATATGAGCTGTGCATATCATGCATAGCATACTCATGATACAAAAATATCTTATCATCAGTCTTTTCGACATTTGCAAGAATCTCGTTTTCCGTTATATTAAGTGTATTATAGTGCTTGATGAAAACAATGCGTTTGTTTTGTTTTTCGACATATGAAGCGATAACGCTTTGAACATAAGTTTTAAAATCCATATTATCATTCCAATTAAAAACAAATTTATATATAATTTTATCAAACATTTACAATGATGTCAAGAATATACGAATTTATATTTTATTGATATACTATAAAAATACACAAACAATTTGTCATTCCGAACGCTGTTCGGTAACCATGCATATCCCGTTATCTGAAAAATTAGCCGCTGTCAATAAAATATGATATAGCTTTCAAAGGGGAAACACAAGGGGAAATAGGACACAATTTTTAAAAATTCAGGACAATTTTTCTAAATTTGGGCATAAAAAAACCGCATGAATTGCAAGCTGTAAAGCCTGTATTCATGCGATTTTGGCGGAGGACAAGAGATTCGAACTCTCGCGCCGGTTTCCCGACCTACTCCCTTAGCAGGGGAGCCTCTTCACCACTTGAGTAATCCTCCATTAGTGAAAATGAACTCCATTCCTGTCAAGAAATGGTTTTTTATAAAAAATGTGGCGGAGAGGATGGGATTCGAACCCATGTGCCCTTTCGGACAAACGGTTTTCAAGACCGCCTCGTTATGACCGCTTCGATACCTCTCCACATATATCTACGTTACAGGTCTCTCCCTGCAACGTTTAATATAATAACACATTCTCATTCATTTGTCAAGCGTTTTTTTAATTTAATAACAAAAAAATTATTCCACACTTTTCAATGCCTTAGCAAGCTGGTCGGGACAGGAAGTACCACGGAAACCGCATTGTATTCCCTCACATTTTGCAATAACGTCTTCTATTTTCATTCCTTCGACAAGTGCGGCTATTCCCTGAGTATTGCCCATACAGCCGCCGTTGAATTTAACATTTCTGACAATACCGTTTTCAACTTCAAATTCAATTGAGCGTGAGCAGGTATTTTTTGTTTTGTAAGTATGCTTCATTGAAATATCTCCTTTTTTCAAAAAAACCGATGCCACATTGAATGACATCGGTTTTGTAAATTCTTTTTATCAGTCGCTTGTATAGGGCATCAATGCAAGATATCTTGCACGCTTTACTGCAACTGTAAGTTCACGCTGATGACGTGCACAAGTGCCTGTTACTCTGCGGGGAAGTATCTTAGCTCTCTCCGATACGAAACGGCGGAGTCTTGATATATCCTTATAGTCAATAGTTTCTACTCTATCTACGCAGAAAGAACAAACTTTTTTGCGACCCTTGCGACCGCCCCTGCGGTTATCTCTTTCAGGTCTTTCAGCCATTGGTGGGTTCCTCCTTCAAACTTCATCGTTAGTCTATCAGAACGGCAGGTCTTCATCAGACGGAGTTGCGATATAATCACCTGCATCACCGTTTGAATAGTTATTCATCGGTACAACAGGCTGCTCCTGTCTTGGCGGCTGGGGCTGATAACCTCCCTGCTGATAGCCGTTTTGCTGATAGTTATTATTCTGATAATTATTATTCTGGTAGTTGTTGTAACCACCGTTATTACCGCCCGACGATTCCGACTTTGAGTCACAGAATTCGACATTATCGGCTACAACGTCTGTTGTATAACGCTTGTTGCCGTCTCTGTCGGTATAAGAGCCTGTCTGTATTCTTCCGTTAAGAGCGATTCTTCTGCCCTTATTGAAATACTTGCATACAAACTCAGCTGTCTTATTCCATACGACTATGCTTATAAAATCTGCCTGACGTTCTTCACCCTGTTTGACGAACTGACGGTCAACAGCAATGTTGAATCTTGCATAAGCAAGTCCTGTCTGGGTATGTTTAAGTTCGGGATCTGCGGTAAGTCTGCCGATCAAAGATACGTTGTTCATAAAAAACTTCCTTTCCTCAATCAAGCCTCTTTTTTGATGATCATGGAACGGAGAACACCGTCCGTTATCTTAGTGATTCTGTCAAGCTCTGCAGGGAATTCAGGCTCTGACTTGAAATCGAAAAGGACATAGTAAGCATCTGTTTCCTTGTTGATGGGATAAGCAAGTCTTCTCTTGCCCCATTCGTCAACCTTTTCAACAGTAGCATTCTTTTCGATAAGCTCCTTGAATTTCTTTACAGTTTCGTTAACAGCTTCCTCGCCGAGTTTGAGAGAAATTACGATAACTGCTTCGTAAGAATTGATAACTGCCATTTCAATTGCACCTCCTTCTGGACATATGACTCTCTTTTACGAGAGTAAGGAAAGCTACACAATTTTGTGCAACAGTGCAATTATACCATTTTGCCACATGATTGTCAATAGAGACTCTTTTATTTTTTTAATTTTTGTTTATAAGTTGAATTTATTTTTCAGTTCCTTCAATTTAAGTGACAGCTTGCTGATTTTTATTACATCTGATGTATATTCAAGTACAAGCCTTTGAAATTCCAAGTTTGCACGGATAGTTTCTTTCAATCTGACATTTAATTCTTCTTTTTCCTGCTGAGTCATATTTTTAATTTCATTTTCCTTTGATTTTGCAAAATCTCTGCCAATTTCATATTCTTCTTTCTTTTTTTCCATTTGGATTTCCAGTTCATCTGTTTTTTTGAAAAGTTCCTGTATTTGTCTGTCATATTTTTCTATTTTCTTGCGAATCAGCGAATTTTCATCTTTAACATCTAAAAGTTCACTTATTTCCTGCAATGACATTTCGGACTTTTCATTTTCACGGGACATATAACATCATCGCCTTTCACGTCAGTATAAATTATATTTTTTGGCAAGCTCAAAACCATGTGCCAGAGCAGAGTCAGGTTTTTCGTTGAATTCCGCATCAATTTCATTACATTCTTGTATCATGTCTTCTATCTCTGCAATAATTCGTTCTTCTTCCATAATTGCTGCATCATATTCATCCGGCTTTTTTTCAAAATAATTTCTTCGGCATTTTGTTTCGCATTTTCAAAAATTTTTTTATTTCTTCAAGTGACATCTCCATATGTCTCATCTCCTTTTTTATTTTAACATCACACAGTTATAAAGTCAATTAGACATTTTTATTGAAAGTACAATTTATCGTACATCTGAATATCAAAAAATCCTTGACAAAAATCTGTTCAAAAAAATTAAACCTTGCTTATTTGCAAACAATATAGTATAATACAATTAGCAATTTACAATGCAGAAATAATTGCACATTGCAAATTGCTAATTAAAAAAAGGGTGTGGAAGCGTGGATTTCAAAGGAAAGATATGTCCTGTATGTTCAAAAGAGTTTGAAAATGATGATGATATAGTTGTATGTCCGAAATGCGGTGCTCCGTATCACAGAGACTGTTATTCCATTGAGGGCAAGTGTATATTCCCCGACCTTCACAGATCAAAGCAAAGCTGGAAGGAAGTCTATGACAAATCGGAGGATATCTCACCCGACAGTAAGAATAACAAATCCCCAAATACTGTAATATGTCCCGTCTGCGGTCAGGAAAATCCCCGAAGCTATCTTCTTTGCGGAAAATGCGGAAATATGCTCAAGCAGAGTGTCCGTATCCATATTGATAAGAACAATATTGATGACGATGATCAGCTCGAGGAAAAACTCAAGGAGCTTTCTGAAGGCAATCCGTTCATGTTTTTTGTCGATCCGATGGGCGGTGTCAAAAAGGATGAGGATTTTGACGGAGTAAAAGGTGCAGAGCTTGCAAAATTCGTCAGGGCAAATACTACTTATTATATGCCTGTTTTTCAGAGGATAAAAAATGGCGCAAGGAGCCGTTTCAGTTTCCCTGCATTTTTTCTTACCGGATCATGGTATCTTTACAGAAAACAATATATAAAAGGCACTATTATATCTTTGTTATATTTTTTGCTCGTTATAGCAAGATATATGATAACTATAACTTACTCACTGCCGATACTCAAAGATATTCGTGATATTCTCATATCCTCAGGCTTGTCAAATCCCGATTCGAGAGATATTATTTCATGGGCGTTGGAAAACAGTCCCCAAAATGACTTGTATTTTATATTCCTCCCATATCTCATAAGCACTGTTATTTTTATACTGCAATTTATATGCGGTCTGACCGCAAACAGAAGCTATTACAAACACAGCATAAAAAAAGTCAAACAGATAAAAAAACAGAATAAAAGCGAAAATCTATTGAAAACCATCGCTCAGAACGGCGGTGTCAATACACCTCTTGCCTGTTCTGTAATTGTATGCTATATAATAGCAGCTTTCGTTTTTTCTCTGTTATAAAAATATATTTTTTAAAGGAGTTCTTTTCATGAAAGTAACAAAAGCAGTCATCCCCGCTGCAGGACTTGGCACAAGAGTTCTTCCTGCAACAAAAGCTATGCCCAAGGAAATGTTCCCTATCGTTGACAAGCCCGCTATCCAATACATCGTTGAGGAAGCTGTTCGTTCAGGAATCACCGATATCCTCATCATCACCAACAGAGGCAAGGGTATCATTGAAGACCATTTCGACCGTACTCCTGCACTTGAACAGAGACTTCTCGAATCAGGCAAAAAGGATGTTTATGATCAGCTTGTCGATATCTCCAAGTTAGCAAACATCTACTATATCCGTCAAAAAGAAACCAAAGGTCTCGGTCATGCAGTAAACTGTGCAAGGTCATTTGTCGGAAACGAACCCTTTGCAGTACTCTATGGTGATGACGTTATAATCGGTGAAGACCCTGCCTGTGGTCAGCTTATCAGAGCCTATGAAAAATACGGCAAAGCTGTTGTTGGTATCAAAGCCGTTCCCGAAAGTGAAATATCAAAATACAGTTCCCTCAAAGTTGAACAGCTTGAAGACAACATCTACAGCTGTACGGACATGGTAGAAAAACCAAAGACAAAAGAAGCTGTCCTCTCACTCTATTCCATACTCGGAAGATGTGTTCTTACTCCCGATATATTTGATATCCTCGACAATACCCCTGTCGGTGCAGGCGGTGAGATACAGCTTACAGATGCCATGAGAACTCTCGCACAAACTGTCGGCATGACAGGCGTTGACTATACAGGCAAACGCTATGACATGGGCGATAAATTCGGCATACTTCAGGCTACTGTTGAAATAGCTCTCCAAAATCCCCTTCTTCGTGAACCATTCGCAAATTATCTTAAAGAAATTGCTAAAACTCTTTAATCGAAAGGAAAATAATATCATGCCACAAAATCCCATTGTTACAATCATAATGCAAAACGGTGATGTCATCAAAGCAGAACTCTATCCCGAAATCGCTCCCAACACTGTAAACAATTTCATCAGCCTTATCAAAAGAGGTTTTTATAATGGTCTGACCTTCCACAGAGTCATCTATAACTTCATGCTTCAGGGCGGATGTCCTCTCGGTACAGGCACAGGCGGTCCAGGCTATCACATTAAAGGAGAATTCTCCATGAACGGCTTCAAAAACGACCTCAAACACACTGCAGGTGTCCTTTCAATGGCTCGTACCATGATACCCGATTCAGCAGGCTCACAGTTCTTCATCATGCACAAGGATGCCCCTCATCTTGACGGTCAGTATGCAGCTTTCGGTAAAGTAACGGAAGGCATGGACATCGTTAATGCCATTGCCGAAACCGATACAGACTTCTCCGACAAGCCTCTTGACCCTCAGATAATGGAAACTGTTACAGTCGAGACTTTCGGCATTGATTATCCCGAACCTGAAAAGGTCTGATATCCCATAAAAAATTCACAGACGACAGATATTAAATTCTGCCGTCTGTTTTTTTCGTAAAATCCAAGTAAAACAAAAAGCCTTGAACTTAATCAAGGCTTTAAAAAATGTCAACAGAATACAAAAATGATATTTTTGCTTACCTACCATAAACTTCGAACCACTGTTCTTTAATACTGTACCGCCAATTATTTTCATTCATTATCGGAATACCCTGATGCAGAAGCTTGATCGTTTGTAAGCGTCAAAAGTGAAGCGTATTGAAAAACACGGAGTCAGAATATAATAATCTGACTCCGTGTTTGAATTCACAAGGAATTGAATATAGTAGAATT
>CADCDE010000017.1 GCA_902800065.1 uncultured Ruminococcus sp. | reverse complement strand
GGCGGTCAATTTCAAATATGGACCAATAGCTCAGTTGGTTAGAGCAACCGGCTCATAACCGGTTGGTCCGGGGTTCGAGTCCCTGTTGGTCCACGCATTTTGGAAGCCTTGCACGAATGTGCAGGGCTTTTTTTGATGTCTTTGTCATTCCGAACGAAGTGAGGAATCTTAATCATTTGCTGTGCTCATGATGAAATAAAAATACGTGAGTTCGATGAAAACGAAAAATTATTATACTGTCATTCTGAGGAACGACAGCGACGAAGAATCTTTTGAAGATTCCTCACTGCGTTCGGAATGACATACTTCATTTCATCATTGTCAGAATATTTTTAAGTTATATCGAACTTACGTTAAAAATATTAAACTTTACATTGTAAAAAGATACCGCCTGCAGTGAGTAAGTACTCACCGCAGACGGTCAATTTTTTTCATCGGGGTTTATTCGTTTATCTGTTCCATCTGATATATCTCAAAGATATCTCCCTCTTTGATATCTGAGAAGCGTTCAAGAGTTATACCGCATTCAAAGCCCTGAGCAACTTCCTTGACGGAATCCTTGAATCTCTGGAGAGAGGCTATGGTATCATCGGCAATAATTATACCGTCACGGACAACTCTTACATTTGCTCCACGGACAACCTTTCCTGAAAGTACGTAGGAGCCTGATACAATACCGACATTTGTTATTTTATAAGTCTGACGAACTTCGACTTTACCGAGTATGCTCTCCTTGAATTTTGGAGCGAGCATACCTTTCATAGCTGCCTGTATTTCATTGATGCAGTCATATATGACTCTGTAAAGACGCATATCTACACCGTCATTTTTGGCGTTTTCCTCTGCAACGGAATCGGGGCGTACATTGAAGCCTACGATTATAGCGTTTGAAGCTGAGGCAAGCATTACGTCAGATTCTCTTATAGCACCGACACCGCTGTGTATCACATTGACACGAATCTCCTCATTTGAGAGTTTTTCGAGTGATTGTCTTACTGCCTCGACAGAACCCTGAACGTCAGCTTTTACGATTATTTTAAGCTCCTTCATATCCTCGAGCTTCATCTGGTCAAAGAGATTGTCGAGAGTAACTTTTGTACGGGCATTGAATTTTTCTTCCTTCTGAGCGGTTTTTCTCTGGTCAACGAGTTCTCTTGCGAGACGTTCATCAGAAACAGAGTTGAATACATCTCCGCCTGTCGGAACACTGTCAAGACCTGTTATTTCGACAGGAACGGAAGGTCCTGCACTTTTTACTTTATTTCCTTTGTCATCGCTCATGGCACGAACACGTCCTACGGTCGTACCTGCAACGATTATATCGCCTACATTGAGAGTACCGTTCTGTACAAGCACCGTAGCGATAGGTCCACGACCTTTATCGAGTCTTGCTTCGATGACTGTACCCTTGGCAGCTCTTTCCGGATTTGCTTTGAGTTCCTTCATATCTGCGATAAGGAGTACCATTTCAAGAAGTTCGTTGAGGTTTTCCTTTGTTTTTGCAGAAACGCCTATAACAGGAGTGTCGCCGCCGAAATCCTCTGGAACTATCTCATATTCCATGAGCTGAGTTTTTACTCTGTTTATGTCTGCAGCAGGCTTGTCCATTTTATTTGCGGCAACGATTATTGAAACACCTGCTGCCTTTGCATGGTTTATAGCTTCAATGGTCTGAGGCATGATACCATCATCTGCAGCTACAACAAGAATAGCGATATCGGTTACCTGAGCACCTCTTGCACGCATTGTAGTAAAGGCTTCATGACCTGGAGTATCAAGGAAAGTTATGTCCCTGCCGTCAATGTTTACACGGTAAGCACCGATATGTTGGGTGATGCCGCCGGCTTCTGTTGATGTTACGTTTGCATGACGGATAGCATCAAGGAGAGAGGTTTTACCGTGGTCAACGTGTCCCATAACGACTACAACAGGAGCTCTCGGAACGAGGTTCTCATCATCATCATCACTGTCATCAATAATTCTTTCCTCAATGGTTTCAATAGTTTCCTTTTCTATTCTTGCATGGAATTCAAGTGCAACGAGAGATGCGGTATCAAAGTCGATATTGTCATTGACGCTTGCCATTACACCAAGGCTCATGAGCTTCATGATGACCTCGGCAGCCCTTGCCTTAAGACGGAGAGCAAGCTCGCCGACAGTTATTTCATCAGGTATCTGGACAGTGATAGGCTTTGTTTTTCTGTCTCTCTCGATACGGTTTATTCTTTCCATTTCAGTTTCCTTGCGTGAATTTTTCGGTTTGCCACGCTGCTGTGAACGCTGATTTATTTTTTGTTTACCGGGGCCGGTATTTACATTGTGCATTTTTTCGCTTGCAAGACGGTCATATTTTTCGTTGTATCTTTCGATATCAACAGTTGACTGACGGGTATTTATAACTCTGTTTTTTCTTTCAAATGAATCCTCCGGCTGAGATATTTCAGTTTCGGTGTTTTGTTTTTGAGGTTGTTTTGGAGACGGCTTCTGATTATTGCTGTTATTTTGTAAAGGCTTCTTGTCATTATTTTTAGGCTTGTTTTCGCTGATATTTTTATTTGGCTTTTTATCAGGCTTTGTTTCAGGTGTTCTTTCCTTTTTATTTTCAGGCTTTTCGGTTTTTTCTTTTTTTACTTTGTCTCTGTCTCTTTCTTTTTCTCTGTTTTTGTCTTTATCTTTGTTCTTATCAGGCTTGTCTTTTTTATATTTATCGAATCGTTCATTTTTATCTTTGTCTGTTTTTCTGTCTTTTTTCTCCTGTTTATCCGATTTATCGTTTTTATCTTTTTTATCGGAAACAGTTGGCTTTGCACCTTCAACAGGAGCATTTTTTGAAGCAAAATATTTGTCAAAATTCGGCACACTGTTGTCAAGGGTAACTTTTTCAAAGATAAAATTCAGTTCTTTTTCTGTAAGTATAGCAGACGGTTTTCTTACAGTGTTGAACTGCTCCTTTATCATATTGATAATATCCTTGTTCTGCATATTAAGGTCTTTTGCCAGGTCACTTAATTGATATTTTATCATACACAAATTCCTCCTGTTACATCAAGCTAAAAGCTGTTGCAGCTTTTTTGCAAATCCTTCATCATTTATAGAAACAACTCCGACAAGTTTTCCGACAGCCGCTCCAAGATCAGCCATAGGTATATCTGAGGCAATCATATTTATATTATTGCTGTGAGCTTTTTGGACAAATGCAGAGAGTGTTCTTTCGGAGATATCACTTGCGGTGATTATCAGCCTTGATTTTTTTTTGATGACAGATTCCTCGGCAGAATCGAATCCAAGAGAGAGTTTTCCTGCTCGTCTTGCAATTCCCAAAAGATTCAAGGCTGATTTTTTATCATTATCCATTTTTATCCATTAGCCCTCCAATTCTTTTTCAAGCTGATCATATAATTCATCGGGGATCTTGCATGAAAAGGCTTTTTCAAGTCTTCTTGCCTTTCTTGCAGCCTTAAGACATTCCGGATTGGGACATATATAAGCACCTCTGCCCGACTTTTTGCCCGTCAGGTCAACAAGAATTTCACTTTTTTGGATGATATTTCCGTTTTCATCTGTTTTGTCTGGTGTTTTTACTATCCTTACAAGCTGTTTTTTTTCCTTCATTTCATTGCAGCCTGTACATTTTCTCAAGGGAATTTTCTTTTGGTGCATATTCGCCCTCCTTTATTTATGTTTCAGAGTCAGCAGATGTATCTTTAGCTTCTGTATTGTTATTGTCAGCTTCCTCTGGTGCATTGTCTGTTGTGTCAACAGCTTCGTCATCATCCTCTTCGTCATCATAAGGATTGCTTTCAGGACGGATATCTATTTTCCAGCCTGTCAGCTTTGCAGCAAGACGTACATTTTGTCCCTTGTTTCCGATGGCAAGCGAAAGCTGGTTGTCGGGAACAACTGCACGGCAGGTCTTTTCATTTCTTGGGTCTATATCTATCCATTTGACCTCTGCAGGTGAGAGAGATGCAGAAACGAATTTTACATCATCCTCATCATATTCGATAATGTCTATTTTTTCGCCGTTGAGTGCGGAAACTATTGTGCTTACTCTCTGACCTCTCGGACCGATGCAGGCTCCGACTGCATCAACATTTTCATCATGGCTGAGTACAGCAATTTTTGTTCTTGAGCCTGCTTCTCTTGAAATAGATTTTATTTCGACAACACCTTCAAATATTTCGGGAACCTCGGCTTCAAAGAGCTTTTTGACGAAATCAGGATGAGTTCTTGAAACTATCGCACGGGATTCTTTATTGTCGGGCTTCATGCCAAGAACATATACTTTTATTGCATCGCCTTCGTTAAGTGTTTCTCCGTTGACCTGTTCATTTTTTGAAAGTACAGCAATGGATTTTCCGAGACGTACATTGGCATTTCCGGTGTTTTTGTCAATCTGTTCAACTATGACAGTGACTATCTCTGCCCTTTTGCTTTCAAAGTCAGCGAGAGCCTGTCCCTTTTCACTGTCACGGATACCCTGACGTATCGTATTTTTAGCCTTCTGAGCAGCGATTCTTCCGAAATCCTTTGTATCAAGTCTTATACCGACCTTATCGCCGATCATGACATTGGCATTTATTTTTCGTGCCTCGTCAAGCTGTATCTCGGATTTGGGATTCAAGACCTCATCAACGACCTCTTTGTTGAGGAATACCTCAAAGACATTCGTATCGGGGTTCATATTGATGAGAAGATCCTCGTCACTGTTGCCGTACATTTTTTTGCAGGCGAGCTTTATAGCTTTCTGTATCTGGACTATCATATAGTCAACTGATATGCCCTTTTCCTTTTCGATAGCCCTGAGAACATCATAGAGCTCGGGATTTTTATTTATTTCTGTTTTGTTTTCATTTTTAGCCTTCATTTTTCCAAATACCTCCATCAAATATTGAAATCGTCTAATTTAATATATACGGCATCCTTTTTGTTTATTACGGTCTGATAGCCGTTTTCGGAACATATGGTAACAGTATCCTTGTCATGTGCGATAAGAGTGCCCTTGAATTCACGGATACCGTTTTCATCGGGGCGGTGGAGCTTTAACATTACAGGTGCTCCGAGAAATGCATCAAAATGTTCAGGTCTTATAAGCTCCCTTTCAATGCCCGGTGATGATACCTCAAGACAATAATTCTGTTCTATCGGGTCAAGGTCATCAAGCGGTTTGTCAATTGCTCTTGTAACATTTTCACAGTCCTCGATAGTAACACCGCTGTCCTTGTCAATGAATATTCTCAGATACCACATAGCACCTTCTTTGACAAATCTCACATCCCACAATGCAAGGCCAAGCTGTTCAATAATAGGCTGAACGCATTGAGTGACGGCTTCAACGGTATTGAGTTTAGATTTTTTTTCTCCCATAGCTATCTCCGTTTCTGAATATATTTTTGTCATATTAACGATAAAAGAGCGGGTTGCCCCACTCTTTTGTCAACTAACACAATATCTACCATAGTTAATTCTACCACAGTGCATTGAAATATGCAAGAATTTTTTTTTAAAAATTACTCACTTTCGAGTAATTTAACAGCTTCAGTCGTATCAAGCTTATCTATCTTATTCAGTTTTCTGTTCATCTGACGTGTACGCACTCCGACAAGCAGTTCAAGACTGTCTTCTGTATCTTTAAGATTTTTTCTTGCCTTTTCAAGAACGCCTTCAAATTTTGCAAATTCTGTTTTTACAGCACCAAGAACCTCCCATACTTCACCGCTGCGTTTTTGAATTGCGAGTGTCTGAAAGCCCATTTTGAGAGAATTGAGCATGGCAGCCATAGTTGAAGGACCTGCAGTATTTATGTTGTAGGTACGCTGAAGTTCCTCTACAAGTCCGGGAGTGTTTACAACTTCGGCATAAAGTCCCTCAAACGGAAGAAACATTATTGCAAACTGGGTGGTATATGGGGTTTCTATGTATTTGGTGCTTATATCTTTGGCACATTTCTTTACAACATCAATAAGTTCTTTTTTGGCTGACGAGATAATTTCCTTGTCACCTGTTTCATACGCATCTTGAAGATGTGCGAATCTGTCACCGGGGAATTTTGAATCTATGGGAAGATATACCGTTTTTCCTTCTTCAAGACCGGGCAGTTTGACTGCAAATTCAACTCTGTTGGTACTTTTGGGAACAGTGGCAACATTTTCGTCATACTGTTCGGGAGTGAGTATCTCCTTGAGGATAGCACCAAGCTGTATTTCACCGAGTATGCCACGAGTCTTTACATTTGAAAGGACTTTTTTAAGGTCTCCGACACCTTGTGCAACGCTCTGCATTTCACCGAGTCCCTTGTAGACCTGTTCAAGTCTTTCGCTGACGAGCCTGAAAGATTCGTTCATTTTATTTTCGAGAGTAGTTTGTAATTTTTCATCTACAGTTCCTCGTATCTGTTCAAGCTGTTTTGTGTTGTCATCACGGATATTTTTGAGCTGGCTTTCAACGGTTGAACGGACATTCTGAAGATTGTTTTCAAGATTTGTTTCAAGAGTAGCAAAACGGTTTTCAAGCTGTGAGAGATTGGAGGATATACTTCCGTTCATGCTTTCAAGATTGGTCTGTAATTTTTCGTCAACTGTCTGACGTATCTTTTCAAGCTGAGATGAATTGTCGTTTCTGACACCGTCAAGCTGTTTTTCGACAGTTGAACGGATATTCTGAAGCTTTGTTTCAGTGTTGGTTTCAAGAGTGGAGAAACGGTTTTCAAGCTGTGAGAGATTGGTTGAAATATTTCCGTTCATGCTTTCGAGATTAGTCTGAAGTTTTTCATCAACCGTCTGACGTATCTTTTCAAGCTGTGAGGTATTTTCGTTTCTTACGCTGTCAAGTTGTTTTTCCATTACTGAACGGATATTTTCAAGTTTTGTTTCAGTATTTTTTTCGAGAGTAGCAAAGCGATTTTCAAGCTGTTTAAGCTGATTTGAGATATTTGTATTCATGGTAGAAAGCTGTTCAAGCTGTGCATTTCCGACAATTTCAAGCTGTTCTCTCTGAGCCTTGGCTAATTTTACCTGTTCATTTCCGGAGCGTTCCTGACCTGCCGTAAGCTGACTGTTAAGGAGTGTAATATTATCCTTTATATTCGAGGATATTTCCTGTCTGAGAGAACTCTGCGAATCCCTGTTTTCTTTTTGTATCATTTCAAGCTGCGATTTTAGATAATTTATCTCCGAACTTAAATTTGTATTTTCAGGTTTGCCGTTTTTAATTATCATAAATACAAGCAGGATAATAATTATTATTTCGATGATAAGTAATGCAATATCCATTTATTTTTATGCTCCGTCATATATAATAGCCGTCACCCTGTGCAAAAGGACTTTTGTTTATTATATCCTGCAGTGTGATGCTGTCAAGATATTTGTTTATGACATCATAAAGTCCCTGCCATACAGAAAGTGTTATACATTCATTTGCTCTCGGACAGTCGTTTACCTCTGATTCAAGACAGGAAACAGGTGCAAGATTTCCTTCAGTAAGTCTGAGTATCTCGCCTACAGTATATTTGTCTGCAGGCTTTGAAAGCATATAACCGCCCTGATAGCCTCTGTTGGCTTTGAGGAGACCTGCCTTGCTCAGCATGGGAACTATCTGTTCAAGATATTTTTTTGAAATATTTTGTCTTTCGGCGATCTCCTTAAGAGAGACAAATTCACCCTCCTTGCAGTTCATGGCAAGGTCTATCAGCATTCTCAGGGAATATCTGCCCTTTGTCGAGATTTTCATAAAAATTTCTCCCTTCAACAAAAAAATTACACAATATATAATATTATATCACAGCAATAATATTTTTTTCAATATAAAAAACAACAGGGCAGAAAAATTATTCTGTCCTGTTAGTGAACTAATATTTTGTTAAATCTAAAACTTTGTCATTCCGAACGCAGTGAGGAATCTTGGAAAGATTCTTCGTCACTTCGTTCCTCAGAATGACATTAAAAAATTAGATATGTATTAAAGCATTTCTTCAAAAGCCTTTCGTATTTTGGGATTGCGTATGACGAAATGTATCGGCTGACAGCCGTTTTTGGATATCATCACCCATTTGTCGGTGTGTATAAGAATATTTATATTTCTTATATTATACCTGTTGCTGAAGTTGACGATATAGTTTGGATTATCCTTGGCAAACTGAATTGTCTGTTTTTGGTGTTCGAGGTATTCCACATAATCATTGTAGAAAAATGGTCTTTCAACAAAAGTACTTGCAAGTGACAATCCTACAGGTTCCTTTTCAAATTCCTCCTTTGAGAACAGTATGATTTGTTCATTTATCGTTAAAGATTGGAGGATTGAATTAACATTATTTTTTGATTTTTCATATGTGTCAATTATTTTTTCGACTTCTGCCTGAGATGCACCCTGACGGTCAAGTATGGAAAGAAGTAATTCTTTTGTTATCGTCCAAATGGGGAATGATGACCATATTCCTCGTCTTTCGCCTGATGTATGGATATCGGCATTTATGAACTGTAAAAAAGTGTCTGTATTGTCGTGTCCGTAGATATTCATAAGAGGTCTTGATTTTTGGAGAATGACTTTCATTTCTCTTTGATAATATTTTACGGATTCAATTGTACGGTCAATATTGAGTTTCACATGGGTTTCATGTCCGTAGACACCTTCACCGTACATGACAGTCTTGTCTGTGCATCCGCATATATGATAATATATACCGCTTTTGGCAGTCGGAAGATAAAACGGCTGGAAACCTCCGCTGATAAAAAGCGGGAACATTTTTTGAGCAGCCATTGTAATGTCTTCAAAAGGTCTTTCAATGTTATGCACGAAGATAACAGATACTCCTTTTTTGATAATTTCGGACATCAGATATATCCATTCCTCTGCAAGCTGTTCATGGCGGAATATAAAATGAGGCATTTCGCTGAAGAAATATAATGTTTTGGTATCCTCCTCCCCAAGAACATAATGAAGGAAATCAAGTTCTCCACGGCATACGTTTTCTTTGCCGATATACGATCTTATTCCGCTGAAATCTGGCAGATAAATATCATAAATTCTTTTTTCAGATGTATCGGGGATATCTATGATATGGTTGGGGACTGAAAATTTTTCGGACAAAAACCATTCTCGTACACCGTTGATGTAAGTTTCATTGTTTTTAGTCATCTCTGCATTTTCCATCAGAGTTGAGACCATGCTGTCATATTTTTCGTTTCTGTATTTGAGATTTAGAAATTCGCCAATCTTTTCTGCAAAGCTGTCTGAATCTGATATATTTCGCTGTTTGCTTCTGACTCTTGATATAAATGACGGATCGTAGTTTGAAAACCTTGCAAAATCATTCATATTTATATCGAGAGCTGAAACAAGTATATTGAATTTTCTCACAAATATGTCCATATTGTCGTTCTCAGTGGATATGTCCATATCAGACAAATCAAATTCTTCTCCGTGTTGTTTTGCAATTATTTCAAAGCCCTTGGCGAGTTTTTGGAGCTGCTGCTTTGAAGGTCGCCTTGTACCGTTGCGGTAACGGCTTATCACGGAAACAGAAAGATCAGAAGCATTGGCAAGTTCTTTGGCAGTACACCTGTATTTTTCTATCAAGTCATTGATCTGTTTGGAAACTTCCATATTTTTGGTATCACACTTTCTGTATTATGCTTTATAATGGCGGATCATACCAATAATTTACCATATATTAGAAATTATTGGCAATTGTATTGACGAATCCGTCATTGACTAATCGTCAATTTTGTTTTAATAATCTAATATAGTATTATAAATTTATGATATTATGTTATAATGGCAATTACAGGCAATTATTTTTGCACTATTGTATTTAAATTTGAGTTGACATACGGTCAATGACATTCCGTCAATAATTTACAAAAAAATCTTTAGATGTATTATAATATATCTAAAGAAAAATGTCAATTATTGGCAATAAAAAAGTTTTATAAAATATTGATTATAAGTTTTTATTCGTCTATAGAACCCCCCAAAGTGAGCGGATATGGTTCATATCTGCTCACTTGGCGTTCTATACAAAATATATTAAAAGGAGCATTTCGTTTTTTGAAATGCTCCGCTTTTTTATTGGTTTGTCAAATCTGAAATTTTGTCATTCCGAACGGAGTGAGGAATCTTGGGAAGATTCTTCGTCGCTTTCGCTCCTCAGAATGACATTAAAAAATTAGATTTTACAAAGTATTAGTTGTATTTTCCGCTGAAGGGCTCACGGCATTGGTCAGAGTTAAGTATTTTTTTTGTCAGTACTGATGATATCAGCATCAGTGCTTTTTCCTCGGCAATATCGGCAAGCTCAAAGAAATTTTCATTGTGTTTTTTTCCGTCAATTTGGGAATACCATTCGGAATGTGACATATTGGCATAATCAATTGACAGGTCGGGATATGGAGTTCTGATAATCGGTGAGAGCATGGGGCTTATTTTAAGCAGTTTTTCACCGAATATGATGATGTTTTTTTTGAATGAACGCCTGTCATTGAGCATAACGAGACTGTGATGCCAGTCCCTTTGCACCTGCACGAGCTCATCAACGGATATATCATCTCCGAAAAATTCAAGCAGAAAACCATGCCACATATCAGCTATTTTTCGGTTGATTTTTTCTTTGAGTGGTGCAGTGGATTGAAGTCTGAAGGATGAGATTTTCTGTTTTCTCTCATATCTCAGGAAAAGGCTGTCAAGATTGGCTTCTATCTCATTGTGGCATACGCTGTTGAGCATATCAAGACGCTGTTCCTCGAGTACATCAGCAAAATGTACTATAAACGGATGTGCAGTTGCATCAAAGGCATAGTGTGTAATGAATCCCAAGGTATAGCTCATAGCAATATCACTCTTATTATTTCGTGCGTATTGTATAAAGTAATTTATTATTTTTGAAGCATTCATTGAATGTATTTTCGAGCCGTATTCTTTGAGACTTCTGCCCTTTTGATACGGCATTACACGGTGCAGGAAGAATATATCGGGACCTGATGCTCCCCATATAAAAGCCGTATGGTCAAGTGCAAGCTGTGGTTGGAATTCCAGAAGTACATCATATATTCTTTCCGCCAATAAGTAATGTGATACTACCGCAGGCATTTTAGATATCTCCTTTAAAATATTTTAGTAAACGTCACTGCAAAATTCCTTTTGTCATTCTGAGGAACGAAGTGACGAAGAATCTTTCCAAGATTCCTCGCTTCGCTCGGAATGACATAGATTAATTTATTTTATAGTTTACTATTAGTCGAGGACTGTGAGTTTTGCAATATTTCCCATAAGTTTTTTTGTGCCGACTGTATCGAATGCTATTTCGAGCATACTGTCGGATGCCATGGGTTTGACATTGATTATCGTACCCTCTCCGAAGGTATTGTGGATGACTCTCATTCCGACAGTGTAATTTACCATAACAGGCTTCGGGGTAACTCCTGAGGTTATTATCCTGCTTCTCTCTATTTCAGCTTTTCGGGAGGTCTTTGGTTCAGGCATTTTTACATTCGGATCACGCACTATCTCACGGCGTTTCCTTGCGATGAGCTGTTCGGGAAGCTCATTGAGAAAACGTGAGGGACGGTTTCGTGTTGTATGACCGAACAACATTCTGCTTTCTGAGGAGCTTATGTAGAGATTTTTCTTTGCTCGTGTTATGCCGACATAGGCAAGTCTTCTTTCCTCCTGCATATCGTCATCATCTGACATTATTGCCTGAAAGCTCGGGAACATATTTTCTTCCATGCCTGGAATAAAAACATTGTCAAATTCAAGACCTTTTGCAGAATGTATCGTCATCATAACGACTTTATCCTCATCATCTGCATAGGAATCAATATCAGTAAGGAGTGCTGTATATTCAAGGAAGCCCTGAAGGGAAGCCTCATCGCCGGATTCTTTTTCATACTGGATTATGTTTGATGTAAGCTCATGGACATTGTCAACGGCAGCTTCTCCACGTTCACTTTCTTTTTTTATAAAGGAATCATAATCTGTTTCCTTGATGAGTGCCTCATACATATCTGAAACGCTTGTGCCGTTATCAAGCATTTTATTGAGCCTGTCTATCATTGAAATGAAGCCTTCGATTTTTTCGGAGCTTTTTGCGAGGACTTCAAACTGTTCAGCCTGCTGCATGGTTTCAAACATACTCTGACCGAGTGAATTGCTTATTTCCTCTATCTGAGATATAGTTCTGTCACCAATGCCACGCTTCGGAATATTTATTATTCTTTTGAGTCTGTTGTTGTCAAAGGGATTGCTTATGATATTGAGATACGCCATCATGTCCCTTATTTCTCTGTACTCGAAGAATTTTCTTCCGCCGATTATCCTATAGGGTATTCTTGAACGGAGGAAATTTCTTTCAATTGCCTGCGACTGCGTATTCATTCGATAAAGGACTGCGTGGTCAGAATATTTACCACCTTTTGCAACAGATTCTTTGATAGTTTTGGAAATGAAGCCACTTTCGTCCTGTTCATCGCTTGCTGTATAGACGGTAATTTTATCTCCTGTTTCATTCTGAGTCCAGAGGCTTTTTTCATGTCTTGAATAATTGTTTTTTATGACATAGTTTGCTGCATTGAGGATATTTTTAGTTGAGCGGTAATTCTGTTCCAGCTTGACGACCTTTGCATTTTCGTAGTCGTTGTCGAATTCAAGGATATTTTCGACAGTTGCTCCCCTGAATTTGTATATGCTCTGGTCATCATCACCGACAACACATACATTGTTATATTTTTCCGAAAGGAGTCGTACAAGCTCATATTGAATTGTATTTGTATCCTGATATTCGTCTACCATGATATATTTGAACTGCTCCTGATACTTTTCGAGTATATCGGGGAATTCATTGAAAAGCTCCACTGTATTATATATTATATCATCAAAGTCCATAGCATTTGCGGCAAGAAGTCTTTTCTGATATTCTTTATATACATTTGCGATAGAGATAAGTCTGCTGTCAGTACCGGCTCTTTTTTTGAATTTTTCGGGACTGATGATAGAGTCCTTTGCATGGGATATTTCAGGCAGGATACTTTTGAGCGGAAGAATTTTATCATCTATGTTAAGTGCCTTCATGCAGTCTCTGATGACTCTTTTCTGGTCATCGGTGTCATATATTGTGAAATGCTCCTGATAGCCGAGTCTTTCGCCGTATCTGCGGAGTATTCTCATACAGGCGCTGTGAAATGTAGATGCCCATATATCATGTCCTGCTGTACCTACTTTTTTTACTATTCTGTCCTTGAGCTCGTTAGCGGCTTTATTGGTAAATGTGATAGCGAGTATCCTCCAAGGATGTACCCTTGAGACCGAAAGTCTGTCAGCGAGTTCATCTGACAGTTCAGCCTTACCGTCAGCGGCATCTCTGATTTGTTCAATATCATCATCACTGTACTGACCATATAATTCATCGCTTTCATAAGCCTCACCCCAGCGGAGTATATGGGCGATACGGTTTACAAGTACGGTAGTTTTTCCGCTGCCTGCTCCTGCAAGCACAAGCAAAGGTCCTTTTACTGTCAGTACAGCTTCCTTCTGTTTGTCATTGAGAGCAGAAAATTCTCCTTCTATAATATTTTTTCTGAGTTGTGTTATTTCCTGTCTTGTCATAAGAACGTCCCCCTAAATTTTTATATCTTGTTTTTACTATTCTATTTTACCGCAAAATCAAAATAATATCAAATATTATTCATAAATTTATTTAAATTTGTAATAAATATATTTCAGGAAAAAAATAAAAAATTTCCCGTATTATAATTTTTTTGAAATGGAGGAGCATTTTATGTCAAGAAAAAGAGGTATTGATGTATCCTACGCTCAGGGAGATATAGATTTTTCATGTATAAATAAGAATGAAGTTCAGTTTTCTATAATACGAAGCAGCTTTGGTTGGTATGACGGTCAGAAAGACAGTAAGTTTGACAGGAATATAAAGGGATTTCAGGGCTTGGATATTCCCTGCGGAGCATATCATTATTCATATGCACAAAACAGTGATGATGCCATAAAGGAAGCAAAATACTGCATATCCTGCATAAAGGACTATACGCTTCAGCTTCCTGTGTTTTATGACCTTGAAGACAGCTCGATAGCTGTACTCGGAAAACGTACCTGTACTGATATTGCAAAAGCATTTTGCGACTATATGAAAAAATCAGGCTTCAAAACGGGAATCTATATGAATCTTAACTGGCTCGAAAATTATGTCTATAAAGATGAGCTTATGGGAAAATATGAGCTGTGGCTCGCACAATGGGATTCGGTCAAACCATATTATAATTGTTCGTTCTGGCAGTACAAGGTGGGACAGTCAGGGAGCATAAATGGCATTTCAGGAGAGATAGACCTTGACTATATGTATACGGATAGCGGTCAACAGCATGATGATGAAAATAAACAAAAATTTCAGGTGGGAGATATAGTAAAAGTGCTTGATCCGATAGACTATGATACAGGAAAAAGATTTGATGTTTATGATGGTGTGACATACTCGGTCATAGAGGCTGTTGGTGACAGGATAGTAATAGGTATTGACGGCAGAGTTACCGCCGCAATAAATGCAAAATATCTTGAAAAGCTCCCTTCCGAAACAGAAAAAAATAAGCATACCTATACTTATATAATACGAAGCGGTGATACGCTTACTTCAATAGCAGGAAAATATCATACTACTGTTCAGAAAATAGCAGAAGAAAATCATATCAAAAATCCTGATATAATATATAGCGGACAGGTACTTCACATAACTGTTTGAATATATTATACAAAAAAATCTGTTTATTTCAATGCAATATTAATAAAAATGACATTGCTGTCTTGACAATGGTATGATAATAGTTATAAAATATAGTATGTGCAGGATGCTGTTTATTTATATATTTTTTATAAAGACCTGCCATGTTTCATGATCATCTCAATGATGTCGTTGAGATATTTTTATATAAATTTTCATAAACATTCAAAGTGTTTCCCATAAAAACAATTGAAAAAACAAGTGAAAAAATTTGATGGGTGTTTTTGGGCTTGAAATTTCAATGAATACGAGGGTTCTTATTAAATTAGGAAATATTTTTACATGAAGGAGATTTTTTTGAGTATAATAAAGAAAAACTGAATAAAAATATTTGACAGCGACACCTTCTTGAGCTGATATTATAAACAAAATATAAAAACTTCAACAAACAAAAATCATAGGAGGTGCAAATCAAAATGGATCCGATACTGGCAATATTCCTGATGGTAGCGATTGCGATAATAGTGGGATCGTGTGCTTTTTTTGCAGGCATTCAGTACAGAAAAAAAGTCGGTGAAGACAAGATAGGTTCTGCCGAGACTGAGGCAAAGAGGATAATTGATGAGGCTCAGCGTCTTGGCGATGCGGCAAAGAAAGAGGCTGTTATAGCAGGCAAGGATGAGGCTCACAAGCTGCTCACCAATGCCGAACACGAGATCGCAGACAGAAGAAAAGAAATGCAGCGTCAGGAAAGACGTATCCAACAAAAAGAGGAGTCTGTCGAGAAAAAACTCGATAGTCTTGAAAAGAAAGAGGAGTCCGTTTCACAAAAGCTAAAGGCAGCTGAACAGCGTCTTGCTGAAGCTGAACAAATCAAACAAAGTGAGCTTGGTGTTCTCGAAAAAATATCAGGCTTTACGTCTGAACAGGCAAAGGCTTATATCCTTAATAATCTTGACAATGAGCTTACACATGAAAAGGCTGTCAAGATAATGGATTTTCAGCAGAAGACCAAAGAGGAAGCAGAAAAAACTGCAAGAGAGATAGTATCTCTCGCAATACAGCGTATAGCTGCAGATCATGTGAGTGAATCGACTGTATCTGTTGTTCCTTTGCCGAATGACGATATGAAGGGAAGAATTATAGGTCGTGAGGGAAGAAATATCCGTGCAATAGAAACATTGACAGGTGTTGACCTTATAATAGATGATACGCCTGAGGCGATAACTCTCTCATGCTTTGAGCCTGTAAGGCGTGAAATAGCCAAGGTAACTCTTACAAAGTTAATTTCTGATGGTAGAATACACCCTGCAAAGATCGAGGAAATGTATGAAAAGGCAAAGCGTGAGGTCGAATACACGGTCAAAGCTGAGGGTGAACGTGCTATTATCGAAGCAGGTATAAATAATATACATCCTGAGCTTGTAAAGCTGCTTGGAAGGCTTCATTTCCGTACAAGCTACGGTCAGAATGTTCTTGAGCATTCGCTTGAGGTCGCATATCTTGCAGGTATAATGGCATCAGAGCTGGGACTTGATCCGACTCTTGCAAGACGTGCAGGACTTCTGCATGATATAGGCAAGGCACTTGATCAGGAGGTAGAAGGCTCACATATCGAAATAGGCGTTGACGTTGCAAGAAAGTACAAGGAGAATGAAGCAGTTGTTCATGCAATACACGCCCATCACGGTGATGTTGAAGCCAAGACTGTTATAGCGTGTCTTGTACAGGCAGCAGATGCGATATCTGCTGCAAGACCGGGTGCAAGACGTGAAAATCTCGAAAATTACATCAAGCGTCTTGAGAAACTTGAGGAAGTTGCTTCTTCATTTGAAGGCGTTGAAAGATGTTTCGCAATACAGGCAGGACGTGAAGTTAGAATTATTGTTAGACCTGAGGTCGTTAAAGATGATTCAATGGTACTCCTTGCCCGTGATATATGCAAAAAGATAGAAGAAGAAGTCGAATATCCCGGACAGATAAAAGTAAATATCATCCGTGAAAGCCGTGCGGTAGAATACGCAAAATAAATCAGCAATGAAAATGACAGGCAGACAAATTTTATTTTGTCTGTCTGTTTTTGTTTTCACTTTTTGGAATGGCATGAATAATATGGTGATATAGGAAGATATAAGGAGGAAACATATATATGCCAGAAAATTTTGTATGCAGCGGCTGTAATGACTGCTATCCAAGTGATAAAATAAAAGAGGCTGTCTGCATAAACGCCTCTCGTATTTATGATTCATGTTCGGATAAGGACTGTCTTGAAGACCTTCCGGTACTTCTTACAAAGCCCGGTCAATGCATGATAGACAAGGCTGCAAATGTCCGTCTTAGTGATGTAAGTGTCTGCAATGTTTCGACAGGCTTGCAGCCGGTGCCTTTCCATAAGGGATTCTATGCAGTTGATATGACATTTTACTTTGATGTCGGTCTTGATGTATTCATGGCTCCGAATGCAATGCCGATGCCTGTCAAGGGACTTGCAGTTTTTTCAAAAAGAGCAGTGCTTTTCGGAAGTGACGGAAGCGTCAAGATATTCAGCTCGGACTGTAATCCCGAAGCACCTGATCCTGTCAATGCTCCCACGAGGAATTGTCCGAAGGCGATAGTTCAGATAGCCGAGCCGATACCTCTTTCTGCAAGGCTTATTGACCGAAAGGCTCCGCCTCAAATGCCCCCGTTCCGTATCCCCGAAAGCATCGTAAGAAGATACGGCGGTGAATTTTCATCGAATGAGGCGGAAAAACAAGTGCTTGTATCGGTAGGTATATTCACTATCGTACAGCTTGAAAGAAATGTTCAGATGCTCATTCCTGCCTATGATTTCTGTATCCCGCATAAGGAGTGCGTAAGCAGCTCGGAAGATCCGTGTGAATTATTCAGCAGTATAGATTTCCCAACAAGCGAATTTTTCCCTTCAAACCTGCCTCTTGAAAACAAAAAGCGTTCAGGCTTTGAAAATGTCGAATGAAATTGATTCCCCCGACAGTCTCGGGGGAATTTTTTATTTTTTGTGAAAAAAATAATTGACAATCAGGCATTTTGCATTTAGAATTATAAATATTATATTTTTTAGAAACAGGTGCTTTGATGAATATATTGGCAATAGGTGATGTTGTCGGTGAGATAGGATGTCAGTTTCTGCGTGAAAGGCTGCCGTCACTCAAAAAAACGGAAAATATAGACCTCGTTATCGCAAACGGTGAAAATTCTGCAGACGGCAACGGTATTACAAAATTATCCGCTGAATATATGTTTTCAAGCGGTGTCGATGTGATAACTCTCGGTAATCATACTTTCAAAAGAAAAGAGATATATGATGTTCTGGATAATTCACCGAGTATCATAAGACCTGCAAATTACCCGGAAAATACTACTCCCGGAAACGGTTTTACAGTCTATGACCTCGGTAGAATACAGGTTACAGTAATAAATCTTATGGGCTGTATGTTTATGGATGCTCTAAATGATCCTTATATAGTAATTGATGATATTCTCAAAAAGACAGATACAAAGATAAAAATACTCGATTTCCATGCAGAGGCAACGGCTGAAAAGCTGGCTATGGCATATTATCTTGACGGTAAGATATCTGCAATGTTCGGAACACATACCCATGTACAGACCTCTGATGAAAGAATATTTCCGCATGGTATGGGATATATAACAGATGTCGGCATGACAGGACCGTATGAATCCGTACTCGGAGTTGTCCCTGAGATAGCTGTCAGAAAATTCAAGGAAAAACTGCCCGTGAAATTTGAAACGGCTGACGGAAAATGCAGACTTGACTGCATAAAATTTACAATTAGTGACAAAACAGGAAAAACACTTGATGTAAAAAGAATAGAAATTGTATAAAATTAAAAATTTACAGAACTTTTTTACACAAAATACTTGCATAATATTAAAATTGCATATATTATATATATGTATGTGTTTTATTTTTTAAATGTTTTTAGGAGGAAATTCAAAAATGGAGATTTTAAAGGTTTCATCAAAATCATCACCGAATTCTGTTGCAGGTGCCATAGCAGGTGTCATAAGAGATTACGGCTGTGTTGAGGTTCAGGCTGTCGGTGCAGGTGCTACCAATCAGGCTCTCAAATCAATAGCCGTTGCAAGAGGATATCTTGCTCCGATGGGTATTGATCTTGTCTGCATACCTGCCTTCACAAGCATCGAGATTGACGGTGTTGAGCGTACAGCAATGAAACTTATAGTGGAGACCAAGTAATTTTTTTAGTATCTGTTCGACAACTATTTTTTGTGAAGGAAGTGCGAAACTATGATAAACGGTTCATGCTATAAAAATGCCCTGATATCAGGTGCGAATAATATAATAAAGCATACGGAAGAAATAAACGCTCTTAATATTTTTCCTGTTCCTGACGGAGATACAGGTACAAATATGTCTATGACGATAAAGGCGGCGGCTGATGCACTTGAAGAACTTGATTCCAAAAGTATAGCTGAGATCGCTTCCTCTGCTGCATCAGCTATGCTGAAATCTGCAAGAGGAAATTCAGGCGTTATACTCTCTCTGCTTTTCAGAGGTATCGCAAACGGTCTTAAAGGCAAAGACAGTATCAACGGCAAGGATTTTACAGAAGCTCTGCGTGAGGGTGTTAAAACAGCTTATCAGGCTGTAATGAATCCTACAGAGGGTACTATCCTGACAGTTGCGAGAATGGCTTGCGAGGCAGGTGAGCTTCTATCAAAAAATGAGGATGATCCTATAATAATATTCGGTGAAATATGTAATGCCGCAAACGCTGCACTTGCCAAAACTCCGAATATGCTGCCCGTACTCAAAAAAGCCGGTGTTGTTGATGCAGGCGGTCAGGGACTCTGCATGATATTTGACGGTATGCTTTCACTTATCCGTGACGGTGTTATGGTAGAAAATGATGCCGTTAAAGAGACATCAGGCTCAAAGGAAGAATCTACCGCTGAATTTTTCAGAAATGCCGCTGCTGAATTTGATTCGGTGATAAACTTTACCTACTGTACAGAATTTATTATAGGCAAAGATCCCGAGATAACAAAAAGCTATATGGAACTCAAAGCCTATCTTGAAACATTGGGCGATTGTGTAGTTGTTGCTGATGACGAGGATATAATAAAAGTCCATGTCCATACCGAACATCCCGGAAAGGCTCTTGAGGAGGCTTTGACCTTCGGTCAGCTTCTTACCGTCAAGATAGAGAACATGAAGGAGCAGCATAGAAAGGCTGCTGAAAAATATGAGCGTGAAAAGGCAAAGGCTGAGGCTGAAGAAAAAAAGCGTCAGGCTCTCAAGCCTGTTGCTCCCGTCGATGAAGTGGGATTTGTATCTGTCGCAACAGGTGAGGGTATTGAAAATGTATTCAAGGAGCTTGGCTGTCAGCATATCGTCAGCGGCGGTCAGAGTATGAATCCGAGTACTGAAGATATATATGAGGCTGTTGTTGCAACGCCTGCAAAAAATGTATTCGTTCTCCCGAACAATAAGAATATCATACTTGCTGCAGAACAGGTAGTGCCGATAGTTGAAGACAGAAATGTTGTTATAATACCTACCAGGACTATCCCGCAGGGACTCGGTGCAATGCTAGCTTATTCAGAGGATGCGACTGTTGAGCTTAATGCCGAATATATGACGGCTGCTGCTAAAAAAGTTTCTACGGGTATGGTAACATATGCTGCAAGAAATTCCGAATTCGGCAGCACAAAAATAAAAGAGGGTGAGATAATCGCTCTCAACAACGGAAAGCTTACTCACAAGGATAAGGATCCCGTTCATGCTGTTGTCAAGCTCGCAAAAGATATGATAAACCGTGATACCTCATATGTTACCTTGATATACGGCAACGGCATCAATGAAGCTCAGGCTGAAGCGGCTTTGCAGTCGATACAGTCAAGGGCAGGCTCAAATGTTGAGGTATCTCTTATTGAGGGAGATCAGCCTATATATTATTTTATTCTTTCAGTTGAATGATCATAAAAAATGGTAAGCCTTTTAATCAAAGGTTTACCGTTTTTTGAAATAAAATTTTTTGAAGGAGGGTATTATGCCTTCACTTTTTAAAATACCCGTAAGCCAGTTATGGGGCATAGGCAAAACCAAAGAAACTGCTTTTAACAGGCTCGGTGTATATACCATCGGAGATCTGCTCGAATTTTATCCCAAAAATTATGAGGACTGGAGCAATACTCTTTGTATACATGATGCCTGCATATTCAGCAGTAATTATAATAATACTCCATGCTGTGTTCAGGCAAAGATAAGACGTATTTATGAGCCTCGTATCGTGAGAAATAATATGACTATATATAAGGTCGAGGCATATGATGAATATAATGATTTCATGACTGTAACTTTTTTTAATCAGTATTATACCTATCAGAAGCTGATACAGGGACAGGAATATCTGTTTTACGGTGTTGTAAAGATCAATGAATACGGCTATCAGATGGCTTCGCCCTCAGTTCTTGATATATCGAATATGTGCATACATCCTGTATATCCTCAGACTGCCAATCTTACGACAAAGCAAATAGAGTTTGCTGTCAAACAGGCAGTAAATATGCTTCCTGAAAAGGTAAATGATCCTGTTCCGAATGAGATACTTGAAAAATATAATTTGTGCGAATTGGGCTATGCCATAAAAAATATACATTTCCCAAAGGATCAGCAGGCTTTGTATGATGCAAAACAAAGACTGACCTTTGAGGAGCTTTTAATACTGCAATTAGGTATGGCACGTCTGAAGGGCGGCAGACATGAGGAAACTGCCCATAAAATAAAAAAGGATTTTTCAAGGGAATTTTTCAAAATTCTCCCGTTCAAGCCTACCAATGCTCAGAAACGGGCTATCGGTGAATGTATCAGCGATATGAAGGAAAACGACTATCCCATGAACAGGCTGATTCAGGGAGATGTGGGTTCGGGTAAAACGGCTGTTGCAGCGGCAGTATGCTACAGTGCAGTGAAAAATTCCCTTCAGTGTGCATTCATGGCTCCGACAGAAATACTTGCCGAACAGCATTACAGGACTTTCACGGAATTGTTCAAAGATACAGATATAACAGTAGTGCTTCTCACAGGTTCAATGAGAGCCTCTCAAAAGAAAAAAATACAGGAACAGATAAAAAACGGTGAAATAGATATTACTATCGGAACTCATGCACTTATCTCGGATAAAGTGGAATTTGATTCTCTCGGACTTGTCATAACAGATGAACAGCACCGTTTCGGAGTTGCACAGAGAGCCAAGCTGATAGCAAAGGGCAATGACCCTCATATACTTGTAATGTCTGCCACGCCTATTCCAAGAACTCTTGCCCTGATGATATTCGGAGACCTTGATCTCTCTATTTTGGATGAAATGCCTCCCGGCAGACAAAAAATAGATACGGCTCTTATAAACAGCTCAATGAAATCTGAAACCTACAAATTTATAAAAAAAGAACTCGATAAGGGCAGACAATGCTATATCGTGTGTCCCGTTGTGAATCAGAATGATGAAAATAATCTGGTATCAGCCGAAGAATACAGCGATATCCTTGACAAAACGGTGCTGAAAAATTACAGAAGGGCAGTCCTTCACGGAAAAATGAAGGCTTCCGAAAAAGACAGGATAATGCGTGAATTTTCCGACGGAAATATTGATATAATAATCGCAACAACTGTTATCGAAGTCGGCATAGATGTTCCTAACAGTACAATTATCATGATAGAAAACTCTGAAAGATTTGGTCTTTCACAGCTTCATCAGCTCAGAGGACGTGTCGGCAGAGGAAAAAATAAATCCTACTGCATACTTGTTTCAGACGTTCAGAAGGAAAGTACTCTCGAAAGATTAAAAGTCATGTGTAAAACCAATGACGGCTTTGAGATAGCCGATGAAGACCTCAAGCTGAGAGGTCCGGGTGATTTCTTCGGGGCAAGACAACATGGATTGCCTGAACTCAAAATAGCAAATCTTTCCAATGTATCGTCAGTCGAAAACGCTAAAATGGCAGCTCAGATTTTGCTTGAAAGTGACCCTGATTTGTCGATGAAAGAACACAGAGGACTTTATGCTGAAACTCAAAGGCTGTTTGAAGCAGTAGGTTCAACCGAAAGACTCCAATAATAAAACAGAAAGGAAGCATTGAATATGGAAAACTATAATGAATTTTTATCGAGAATAAGCTATCAGCAGGCTGTACTCCAGATAAGAGACGGTAATTTCATACCAAATGAAAGAGTTTTGCAGAAAGTTACTCCCGACAATTCTTTAAAGCCATTTTATGGTGATACGGTTGTTTTTGACCTCCCCAAAAAAGTAAAAAAGGCTATTTCTCCTATAATTGATGCGTTATATGATAAATGTCCCGAATGTTTTTGTCAAAGACTTGATGAGCATACCATGCACATGACACTTCATGACCTCAGTGCTTCCGATAATCTCAGTCAAATTGCCTGTGATGTATTCAAAAATGAAGTAAAACTCCTTGAAGTTATCGCCAAAAATTCCGTTGAGCGTCACAAGATAAAAATGAAGACAAATTTCATTGTAAATATGGTCGATACAAGTCTTGTGCTTACTCTTGTACCTATTGACGAGTATGAATGGAACAAGCTCCAAAAACTCTATGATATGATAAACGAAGTCAGGGTATGCGGCTATCCGTTTTTGACTCCTCATATCACACTTGCTTATTTCAATTACAACGGCTTTGACAAGGCATCTTCCGATAAACTCAAAGAAGTTGTTACTTCACTTAATGAAAAACTCGATATAGAGATACATCTTGATACAAAGAAGCTCTACTATCAGAAATTTGTCAGCATGAACGAATATATAAATATTTTCGGTCTTGCAGAATAAAAAAATAATATTTTCAGATAGTTCCATCCTGTGAAAAAAACAGGGTGGAATTTTTTTGTTGCTGCACGAAAAATAGGTTTTTCAAACGTTATATATGTGAAAGGAGGATTTCACTTGAACAATAAACTCGTCGACGAAAAAGAACGCTCTGAATTGATAGAAAAAACTATCCGTGAAAATGCAGACATGATATACAGGATAGCATATCAGAATACAGGAAGTCACCATGATGCAGAAGATAT